>JAWKNW010000025.1 GCA_041391505.1 Rhodothermales bacterium | reverse complement strand
CAGCGACCGCACCACCGAGTTGTTGGCGATGGGGATCAACGCCCATTCGATGCCGTCGTATTCGAGCACGCCGTGGTTGTTGCCGAAATACATCAGGCCATGCGCATCCTGGACGATGTCCCAGTTTTGCCGGTCCGCACGGTAGACATCGTTGCCGAATTGCCGCATGAAAAACTTGCCGGCCATCGACCAGGCGCCGGCGTCCACGCCGGCCGTATCCTGGGCGGTCGCGACGAGCCCCGGCACCGTCCAGCAGACCAGCACCAGCATCGCCCACACCTGTACGGCCCGCCGGACAAACGGAACGCATACCGACGGCGCCTCGGCGTCATCGGCTGGGGGGATACTGGACAGGGGTATCGAATTCAACGTGGCTGCCGTTACTACTCGCAGTGACTTCTTCGACCGGTATCATGCCCACACGCACTGCCATCCGGGGCCTCGGTACCTCGACGCCGTGGCTGTGGGTCTTCGTGCCCTTCTGCTGCACATTCCATACCATTGCGCCTATCTGTGTTGGCACACAGACTAATTAACACATCATCCCAAATGCAAGGCGCTGCGGCGAACCCTCGCCGGCACGAGCTACAATTCACAATAGCGTAATCCAACGTGGCGCAGGACGGCGATACGCGGACGCGAAACGGGATTCGCCCAGCCGACCGGCCGCTGCGGGGGTCATGCGCCAGAGAGCCGTTTATAGAGCAACATCGTATCGTTCGGCGTGCCATCCGGATTCAGCGCAAACCCGGGCACCCGGCCGATCGGCTCGTAGCCGATCGATCGGTACAGCGCTTCGGGCGGATCGCCGGCGCGCGTGTTGAGCACCAACAGCGAATACCCTCTATCCAGAGCGGCCCGCTCCAGGGCGGCCATCAGACACCGACCGATGCCGGCCCGGCGCTGGCTGCGCAACACGAGCAGACGCTGCACCTCGGCCCGATGCGGCGCATTTTGCTGCGCGGCGAATACCAGCTGGACGGATCCCACGACCTGCGCACCCCGCAGGGCCGCGAAAACAACGCGCCGGCCGACGGCTACCTCTTCGAGCGCCTGTCGCCAGTACGCGTCGATCTGCTCGTCGGTCGCCGTCGCCAGAAACCCGACGGACGCCCCGTCGTCGATCGCGTCCCGCAATAGCACCCGTAGCGCGCGAAGTCTTTCGCCGGCCGTCGCCAGATCGAGCGCCTCGATGGCGAGATCCGGTATCACGGCTGGCTGTAGACGCCGAGCGCCCAGGCGGTGACGGGATTCACCCAGACCGGGTTAGGGCGATAGAAGGCCCCGTGTTCCTGGCCGGTTTCGATGCGGATCTCGTCGTGCTCGGGCACCTGCCGCGCATGGGCGAAGAGCGGTTCGCAGGACGGAGCGACCAGGTCGTCGCTCGCTTCATTGATCGAAAGGATGCGGCCGGCGACCTGCACCTCCGGCACAAAAGCCCAGTCGCCGCACGCCGCCAGGAAGACGAAGCGGAGATCGGATTCTTCATTGCGGGCCGCCACCCGCACCGCGATGCCGCCACCTTTCGAGAACCCGACCACGGTGATGCGGTCCGCCGGCACGCCGGCCGCGCGCAACGCGGCGATCTGCGCGAGCACCTTGCCGGCGTAGACGTCCATGTCCGTGCCGGCCGGCCGGCGCTCGCTGATGACGTGCAGCCCCGGCCTCGCCAGGGCGCGCAGCACGTCGCGGTATTCGTACGTGCCGTACCGGGGCGACGTCGGCCGCTCGCCTTCCTCCTCGATGATCCGCCCGTGCAGGTAGATCACGTAACGAGCGGCCGGGTCGGGCGTCGCCGGCACCGCGCGGGACACCCCCGCGTCGGCGGCATCGCGCAGTGAAGCACAGCCGGCCGACAGGATCAGCGTGAGGCCCATCAGGCCGATGTGTGTGAGGCGGTTCGATCGCATGCGGTTCGTATCGGCGGAATGCCGGCAAAACAGGAAATCGTAGGGTACAAGATGCGCGCGGGACTCATCGCCCGAGTTGTCGCAGCCACTGCTTCCGCTCCCGGGTAAAATCCCACCAGGGCCTCGCCGGCTCGCCGGCCATGAACCGGGTCAGCGACATGAAGGTATCGAGCACGCAGGGATCCTGATACGTCCCGGTCAGGTCGGTCAGCCGATCGTACAGGTCGAGCGGGTCCGCGCCGACGAGCTGTTCGGGCGATGTGATGCCCAGCAGCACCAGATCGCCGGCGAAGGCCTTGCCGACGTTGGGGAGGTCGGTGAGTTTGTGGAGACGGGCGCGATCGACTTTTGCAGGGTTCATGGCGGTGCCTCAATGCGGAGTGGTCGTCGCCCACCCCTGTGTTACGAGCCAGTCGCCGAACGCCGCGGTCCATCGGTCGGAAGGCGCATCCTGACGCCGCATCCCGAAGCCGTGCCCGCCCCGTTCGTACATATGGAGGGTCGCCGGCTGGCCGGCTGCCAGCCACGCGCTGTAGATCGAGACGCTGTGCGGCGCCAGCCCGAGCTGGTCGTCGCTGGCGGCGGCGATGAAGATGGGCGTTCTCGCGGCGGGAATGCCCTCGCCGATGATCGCCCGTTCGTAGGGATAGATGGGCGCGACCAGATCGGGCCGGCTGGCGTCGTCGGCGGACTGAACGACGGAGAGGGTCAGCGTGGCGCCGGCCGAAAAGCCCATGAAGCCGACCTTCGCCGGATCGATCCCGTATGCGCCGGCGCGGTCCCGGACGTGTCGCATCGCCGTCAGTCCATCCTGCGTCGCCAGGCGGACGATCGGGGCGTTGACGCGGTCCAGCTCGTCGAAATCGGCCATCCTGGCGGATAACTCCCGGACCGGGTCGTCGGTCATGCTCCGCGCAAGCCTGTATTTGAGGACAAAGGCCGCGATCCCGCGTTCGTTAAGCCACCGGGCGACGTCCGTGCCCTCGTTATCGATGGACAGGATATGGAACGCGCCGCCCGGCGCCACGATCATGGCCGCGCCGGTGGCGAGCTGCGGGTCCGGCAGAAAAACCCACACCTCCGGATTGACGACGTTGTAGACGAGGTGTGTGTTGAATCCGTTGACGGCGCTCTCCCCTTCCTGCCAGTACCATTGTTCCGAGCCGGGCGCGGCCCCCTCGTACAACCGCACCACGCGATCCTGCGCGAACAGCGAGCCGGCGAGCCCGAAAAGGCACACCGCACCGACAAGAAACGGCTTGACAGGCATCCGCGATCTCATGCTTTTCTGGCGTTGTAGGGCATGTTCATGTACGTATCCCCGCGCTCCAGCTCCGCGAGCATCTGCGCGAGGCGTTTCTGGCGCGTCGCCTCCCTTTTGGCGCGCGTGATCCAGCCGACGTAGTCGTTGCGCTGATAGGGAGGTCGCGCCCGGTAAGCCGCTTCCAGTCCGCTTACGCGCAGCGCCGTCGTGATATCGGGCGGTATGTCGTAGATAGGGCGCTTCACGTGCGTCTGCCGTAACGTGCACCCAGACGGTGCGATCAGGCCATCCGAAGATCGAATTCCACAAGCGGCAACCGATGCCCGTTAACGAGCAGCTCGATGCGATGCCGGCCGGGGTAATGGGTTCGCGTCGTTTACTGGGTCAACGAGAGCGCCTTTCGTACGGCGGTGCGCTCCCCGGGGGTGAGTTCGAAGGTTTTCAGCTTGAATACTTTCGGACTCGTTTTCCCGTTCGCCTTCACGTAATGAACGCAATAATCCACTAAAATGCGTTGCGCATCGGCTCCCGCATGGATGAGGTCGAAGGCCACATACGCCGTCTCGCCGATCGCCGGCGCTTCCGGCTCCATCCGCGCGTTTTCGATTCGCACCTCCGCGGCGCCGTCGAATCCGATAATCGACAGGGCCTCCGGGTCGCCGCGCTTCACGGCCGATCGTAGCGCATGCCGGACGACCCAGGCACGCTGCTCGCTCGCATCCGCCATCCACCGGCGGGCGGTATCCACCAGCAGCGCCGGGTGATCCTTCCCGATATCGTTGAGGTTGTTCGCCACCGAGCGCCTCACGTACAGCTCCGGATCATCCTTCAGGCGTTCCAGCAGCGCCAGCACCGGACGCGGGTCCTGCTGAAAGGCCGGCAGCCGCTGCGCCCAGGGCAGCCGGGGCCGCGTGCCCTCGGAAACGAGGCGCCGCACGTGCGGACTCGGATCGTCCACCCAGGCGCGCAGCCGCGCGAGCGTCGCCTCAGGGTGCGCGATTAGAAAAGCCCTGATGCTGAACTCGGCCGAGAATCGTTGCGTGAGTTCGTACTGCGCGCGCATCGACGACTCGAAGTGATCGACCCCGTAGGTCGCCACGAAGGTGACATGCGGCAGGTACAGAAACGGAGCCATCCCGAACGACTCGGTGGACGCGAGCTTCGGGCCGAGCGAAGCAATCAGTATGTCCACCGCCTCCTCATAGTCGGCCGGCAGATGGGTGCGCAGTGCCACTGCAATCTGCCGGCCCCGCGGCGTCAGGTCGAGCGCCTCGTAGCCGGCGAGCGCATCGGCCAGGAAGGCGTCTACATCGAACGGCGGATACACGTTCGCGATCATGCCGGCGATCGTGGCCGGCTTGTCTGCACCAAACTGATTCTTGAGCGGTTCGGCCACGGCAGGCTGGGGCTGGTTCGGGAGGACAAGATACGAAGCGCCCCGTCGCAACGCCCTTCTCTGGCGCTCAATGGCAAACTATGGAGTAAATAAGAATTAATACTATTTTGTCTTAAATAGATTGACAGACCGGGTTGACGTGCTCTTAATTACATCCAACGCCGCAGCGCCACCGGTCCCGAAGCGGCGATAAACACACGCTCCGGCGCTCGGCATACGGCTTTCGCCTCCTCTTCGTGGACGCACCTTCCAACCGAAAAGGCGAGACATTGCCATGTGCAATCCATCCTTCATCGCATCCCTTTACCTGGCCGGCGCCATCGTGCTGGCCGGCTGCCAGCCCGCCGCCCCCGAGGCTTCCTTCAACGACGATTTCAGGGACCAGGGCCAGGCCAACGTCGTCGACAACGTGTCGGAAATGAACATCCTCAAGATCGCGCGCTCGTCGCCCGACCACACGACGCTGGCGGCAGCGATCGATGCCGCCGGCCTGCAGCACGTCCTGGTCAACCCTGGCCCGCTCACCGTGTTCGCCCCGACGAACGCCGCGTTCGACGCCCTGCCCGCCGGCACCGTAGAGGAACTCCTGAAACCGGAGAATAAATCGAAACTGGCCAAGATCGTCACCTCGCACGCTTCGCCCGGCACATATAAGGATTCCAACCTGAACCCCAACATGAAGATCTATCTGGCGACGGGACAATACGTGAGCGTCGAAAAACGGGGTGACGACACCTACGTGAACGGTGCCAGGATCCTTGCCACGATCGACGCGAGCAATGGCGTGGTCCACGTGGTCGACAAGGTATTCCTGTTTCCTGAGATGTAGGTGCGTGCGGGTGCAGGCATCAACATCGTCCCGTCATCCCGACCGGACTGCCCTTAAAAATCGGCGTGAAGCGGAGCCCTCCCGATGGATGGCACAGCCAAAGTCAGAAGGTCCCTCCGCTTCTCCCCGCATGTGCGGGGATCCGGTCGGGATGACGGCGCGGATCAGGTAAAAACACCACTCGGCAAAAACCCTGGCACCTTGACCTGAAACAGCAAACACCTGACTGCTTTGGCGTGCATGTTAGCGCTTGCTCATTGCTCTGAGGCCCCGAGTTGCTGTAGCACGCGATCGTAGATCTTCGTGAGCCTGTCCTCGCCGGCCGTCACGTCCCCCAGATACAACATGGCCGTCAGCATCGTGGAATTGATGTTGGCATCCGAGAACGAACCGCTTCCCAGCATGAAGTTAGGCATGCTGATTTCGACGAAGCGCTCCTGCATGGTATAGAGCTCTGAAAGCGCGGCGACATCGTCGTACTTCAATTCCGTGAGCGCGCCCGTGGCGATGGCCGTCTCCCAGGCGGTTGTCGTCAGAAAAGCCGGCCGGAAGCCCTGAAATCCGTTCAGCTGGTCGAGATCGGCAAATGTGCGGACCGTCCCGGCATTAACGATATCGGAAAATTTCTTGCGCAGATCGATGTGATAGGGAATGACCTCCTGGAGGTTTTCCCTGTTCTGCCGGATCTCCTGGACGAAATCGGTCAGCGCCCGATCGGCAAGCGCCTGCCGCTGACGCGCTCCCCACCATCCATTGAGCGCGAACGCGAGCAGAATGCTGAAGACAATAAAAAAGGATTCCACCAGCAATTTGGGAATCCATTGACGAAGGCTCGACATGGGTGTACGGGTTTAAGGAGGATGGTTCAAGGTTCAAGGGAGGGCAGATCTCCCAACCTTGAACCTTGAACCATCTACCTTGAACCGATTCCGCGTCAGCCGGCGGACGCGAGGTTGCGCACGGCGTCGGCGAGCATGCGCACCTTGGCGGCGTCGCGGGACGAGCCGGCTTCACCGGACAGCTCCGTCGCGAGCGCGTTCAGCGCGGTGCGGCGGGCGTTGCCCGAAGCGCCTTCCGCCTTCGCGAGGGCCTGGCGGACGGCCGTAACGCGGGCCGCGCCGAGACCGTTGGAGCGCTCGAGCTGATCGACGTACGCCTTCGCCAGCGAAAACGTCGCCGGCCAAGTGAATTTCGGCTGCCCCTGCGCGTTGAGGTAGTCCAGATGCACAGTCTTCGCCGCCGCAATCTCGTTCGCCGAGATGAACCCGCTCGGCGTCAGTTCGAAGACGTCGAGGCCGCGCGCGATTTCCGAGCTGACGATCAGGCCGTTGTACCAGTACACCGACCAGCTGCCGCCCATTTCCATCCGGTCCGGATTGACCGGGCCGCGGTCGTGGTAAGCGATCTCGATCGGCTTCATCGGGTCGGTCCAGTCGAAGATCGAGATGCCGCCCTGGTACCAGGACTGCACCATCACGTCGCGGCCCGGGATCGGGATAAGCGATCCGTTGTGTGCGACGCAGTTTTCTTCAACGGTCTGGGCCGCCGGCAGCTTGTAGTATTTCTTGAACGACATCTTCCCGTTTTCGAGGGTGAAGATCGCGTTCGCGCCCCACTCCTTCGGGTCGTTGGCGCGGCATTTCGGCTGGCCGCCGCCACCCCATTCGTCCGTGAAGAGGACTTTCGTGCCGTCGTTGTTGAACGTGGCCGAGTGCCAGTAGGAGAAGTTCGAATCCGCGACGGCGTCCATCCGATACGGGTTCGCGGGGTCCTTGATGTTGAGCAGGAGGCCGTAGCCTTCGCACGCCCCGCCGGCCATGCCGATGGCCGGGTAGAGGGTGATGTCGTGGCACTGCGTCGGGCCGGGTTTCGGACCGTCGCTCTCTTCTTCCTCACCGCCTCCGAAGCGCTGCGCAACGAGGGCGGGAAGCGCCTCGCGGAAGGCCGCGGTATCGGCGGCCGTGGCGACCGTCCCGCCGCGCTGCTTCACGAATTCGTCGAGCATCGGGCCGACGAACCGGTCCGGAAGCACGCGATCCTGTCCGAAGATGTGGACGATGAACGCGCCGGCGGCGCGGGCGCGCTCCAGCTCAGCCAGGTCGTCCGGCGCGAGGCCGTGGCTCGGCGGCTCGACGAGGTTTTCGAAGATGCGCGGGGAGCTGACGATGGCGGCCTGCTCGGGATGAGCGAGCGGCACCTTGATGACCTCGATCCGGAACAGGGCCGAGTTGGGGTTCTCGTCCGGCATGCCGGAGGAGCAGCCCGGAACCTCTTCGGACGGGCGGACCGGCGCGGAGCCCGAGACGTAGACGTAGACATTGTCGTTGTCGTTCGGGTCCTTCAGTACCGAATGCGTGTGCGAGCCGCGGCAGGTCTGCACGTTCGACACGTATTTGGGATTCTGGATATCGGTGATATCAAAAATCCGGATGCCGCGGAGTCGTTCGGGGCTGACGGCTTCCTGGACGCCCTGCGTGCCGCAGTCGAGCCGGCCGCCGAGGCCCTCGCCCGACACGAACATCAGGTTGCCGTACACCGAAACGTCGCTCTGGGACGCCGGGCAGACGTACTCCTTGGCGAGGGTCGGCTTGCTCGGGTTGCTGATATCCCAGATCTGGACGCCGTTGTAGTTCCCCTGGAAGACGTAGTTGCCTTTGAAGGCGAGGTCCGAGTTGGTGACGCCGATGAACGCCTGGGGCGGCGGCGTCGCCGAGACCTTCTTCAGGTTCCAGATGGCCTCGCCGGCATCGAAGAGGCCGGCCTTGAGACCCACGCGGGGATCGGGGCTCGGCGCGGTGGTCGAGAGCGTCGTCGCTGCCGGCATGTCGGTCATCACCGGCGGCGCGTCGGTCATCATGGGTTTATTGGAGGAGCACGCGGAAAGACCGAGCGCTCCGGCGACGATCACCACCGCCCATAACGAGACGCGGCGTGATCGGGTAAGGGTACGAGTAAGGACAGTGCCTATCATGGTAGCCATCTGAGTTGGGAACAACGAGTCAAGGGTGGACGGGCATGATGCCCGGGTAGATACACAGTCAATTGCCTTCTGTAATGGCGTCGAGCATGCGCTGCATGCGCGCGATTTCGGTTTGTTGATCCACGTTGATGTCCGAAGCCAGCTTGAAGGCCGCCTCGTCCTGCGCGGCGCCGTCGGTAGCGATGAGGGTATCGACCATCGTGATGGCGCCGGTGTGGTGCTGGATCATGTATTTGAGAAACAGGCGGTCGAAGTCGGTCCCGTGCGCCGCGGCCAGTTCCTCCAGTTGCGCCCGCGTCAGCATGCCGGGCATCATATGATCGTGCTGGCTGTGGTCGCCGGCGCCGTGGATCATGAGGTTCAGGCCGTCGATGTGGACCTCGGGGACGGGCTGCCCGCGGTCCCGCAGCCAGCCCTGCATCGTCTTGATCTCATCCTTCTGCGCATTGGTGATCCGGGCGCACAGGGTGGCCACTTCGGGGCTCGCCCCGTTCGTCGGCGCGAGCGCGGTCATGACGAGGGCCTGGGCGTGGTGCCCGATCATGCCGGTCATGAAGTCGACATCCGCCTGGGTGAAGCGGGAGCGGGCGCTCTCAAGACGCTGCTGGTAGAGGGCTTCGAGTTCTGCCGTGGAGGCCGTCCCGGCTTGCGCGGAAGATTCGGCCGGCATCCGGCTCGACGTGGCGCAGGCGGAAAACGTGAACACCGCCAGCCCCAGAAAGGCCAGGCGGGTGAATGCAGATGTATACATAACGCGTTAGAAAGCGAGTCTGATCAGTCAATCGCCGTCCAAGATACGGATTGCCGACGTAGCCGGACAGGCACAGGTTACAGTTAAATGTAAAACTTTGAAGGGTTTGACGTCCTGATAATCTCAACCGTTTCTCACGGTGAAGCCAGATCGCTCTGCAGCACGATGCCGAGTTCGGCGCGTTTCGTCCGCCAGAGCGCCAGCAATTCCCGGTAGGTCTCCGGCTCTTCGCCGGCCAGATTGCGCGTCTCCCCCGGGTCGGCCTCCACGTCGAACAGCTCGAAGGCCTCCTCGCTAAAAGGCGGCTCCAGCGTCACCAGCTTCCACCGGCCCTGCCGGACGAAGGCGCGGCCGCCGTGAAGCACGAGGGTGGTATACGCCTCGTCATGAATCCGGTCCGCGCGGCCGGCCAGGTAGCCGGCGACGCTTTCGCCGAGCATCGGACGGGCGGATCCGTCGGCGGGATACGCGGCGCCGGCGATCTCGATGAAGGTCGGCGCCAGATCCATCACGGTAAGATAGCTCCGGTCGATGACGTCCTGCGAGGCGACGCCCGGTCCGGCCACGATCATCGGCGCCACGATGCCGCCTTCGCGCGTGTAGCCCTTGTGCCGGCTGAACGGCGCCGAGCCGGCTTCCGCCCACGCAGGTCCGTACGAGACGAAGGAATTCGGTTGCCCCATGTTCTCGTAGCGGTTGTCGTAATGCGCCCGGAGGTAGTCGCGAAATTCGCCCACGTTGTAGAAGTCCTCGGCGGCGGCGCCGTTATCGGCCATGAACACGATCAACGTGTTGTCGTACAGGCCGCTCGCCTTCAGGTAGTCGATAAGCCGGCCGACGTGCCCGTCCAGGTTCTCGACCATCGCCGCGTACAGCTCCATCTTGCGCGACTCCTCTCGCCGGCGCTCCGGCGAGAGCGTCTCCCACGGCGCGATGGCGTCGTTCCGGGGCGGCAGCGTCGCGTCCGCCGGCACGATGCCGGCGCGTTTCAGCGAGGCGAAGCGTTCCTCCCGGAGCGCGTCGTACCCCCGGTCGTAGCGGCCGGCGTACCGGTCGAGTTCCTCTGCAGGGACCTGCAGGGGCCAGTGTGGCGACGTGTAGGCGGCAAACGCAAAAAACGGCCGGCCGTCGCCCCGGTTGGACGCGATGAATTCGATCAGCCGATCGGTGTAGAGGTCCGTCGAATAGCGCCCCGTGGGGTACGTCGTCTCCTCGCCGTCCTCGCGGTAGCGCGAGCCGCCTTCATGAAACCCGACGGCATCGAAGTGATTGCCGGCCCCGTTCAGCAGGTTGAACGACCGTTCGAAGCCGGCCGCCATCGGGCTCTGGTCCCGCTCGTAGCCGAGGTGCCATTTGCCCACCGTGTAGGTGTGGTATCCCGCATCGCGCAACAGCCCGGGCAAGGGCGCCACGCGATCGGAGAGGTGCCCTTCGTACCCCGGTATGCCGGCGAACGCGCCGCTTCCACCTCCCTGTATCCCCATCCCCGCGACATGGTTGTTGTTGCCGCTGAGCAGCATCGCCCGGGTGGGCGCGCACATCGGCGCGGTGTGGAACTGCGTGAACCGCATCCCGCGCCGGGCCAGGGCGTCGATGTTCGGCGTGCGGATGTCGCTTCCGTAGATGCCGAGGTCGGCGTACCCGAGGTCGTCGGCAACGAGGAGGAGGATGTTGGGGCGTTCCACGTCTGCGCCGGCGTGGGTGCGGCAGGCGCCGATCACCAGCACAAGGCAGAGCGGTAGGAGCCCTTCCTGGAAACGTCGCATGGTCGTCAACTTAAAACGGTTCAGGGCCGGATCGGCGTCCCGTCGTGCGCGCGGATCTGGGTCCAGTCGGTGTTTACTTTTTCGGGGATGGGGTAGCGGGCGGCAGCCGCCTCGTCGATATCTACCCCGAGACCGGGCGCTTCGTTGACGATCATGTAGCCATTGTCCATCGTCGGCGATCCGGGAAACACCTCGCGCAGGCGATCCGAGAACCGCACGGCCTCCTGGATGCCGAAATTCCAGACGGCGAGGTCGATGTGGGCATTGGCGGCGTGGCCGACCGGCGACACGTCGCCCGGCCCGTGCCAGGCCGTCCGCACCCCGAACGCCTCGCCGAGGCGCGCTACCTTCATCGCCGGCGTGATGCCGCCGATCTGCGAGATGTGGATCCGGATGAAATCGAACAGCCGCTCAGACATCGGCCCGATCCACTCATGGGGGTTGTTGTACAGCTCGCCCATCGCCAGCGGGACGCTCGTCTGCTGCCGCAGCAACCGGAAAAAGCCGATGTTTTCCGGGGAGAACGGGTCTTCGATAAAAAAGGGCCGATAGGGTTCGAGCGCCTTGATCAGGTTGATGGCGTCGTTGGGCTGGAGCCGCTCATGGATGTCGTGCAGGAGTTCGACGCGGTCGCCGCACACCTCGCGGACGTGCGCGAACAGCTCCGGGATCATCTTCAGGTAGTAGTGCCGGTCCATGTAACTGTCCGCCGGCATGCCGTACCCCTGCCGCTTGAAATCCGGCTCGCCCGACAGGTTGGCCGCCCCGTACGCCCCGAGCTGGATGCGGACGTGACGAAAGCCCTGGTCCATGAACCCCTTCACCTGCGCGGCGACGGCCTCGGGCGTGCTGCCGCCGGCGTGCGCGTAGGTGTCCACCGCGAAGCGGCACCGGCCGCCGAGGAGCTGGTAGACCGACATGCCGGCGCGTTTGCCCTTGATGTCCCACAACGCCTGGTCGAGCCCGCTGAGCGCGTTGTTCAGCACCGGGCCGTTGCGCCAGTAGGAGCTGACGTAGGCGGTCTGCCAGACGTCCTCGATGTCGTCGGCGATACGGCCGACGGCGAAGTCCTTGAGATACTTGTCCACCGCCGTCACCACGGAATGCGCCCGCTGCCGGAAGGTGGCGCAGCCGAGGCCGTAAAGCCCCGGCTCGTCCGTCTCGACCTTCACGACGACCAGCTCGATCCCGTCCGGCGCCGTGGCGATGGCTTTTACGTTGGTGATGCGTACGGGCGGTAGCCCGCGCGGGGGAGCAGCCAGGGCTTCTGCATGCGAGGGGCGCAGCCCCATGGCGCTGGCAGCGGCTCCGAGGCCGATACCCTTGATGACGTCGCGACGATCCATGGCGGTTGGGGGTTGAGGGCGGGAAATCGCTCTCAAGTAACGTATCGCGGGTTTAAGGCACAACCCGTCCCCCCGTTACGACCGCCGTCGCATGGCCCAGATATACCCGAACGCAAACGCCACGACGCCCAGCACGCTGGCCAGGTAGTCGAACCCGTCGAACGAGCGCGTGGGCAGCACCGCCTGCAACGCCTCGTCGGCGCTCACGAACACGAGCATCCCGAGGACGCCGTACCCGATCCGCCTCGGCGTGGTGCCGGCGTAGTAGAGGATGGCCAGCGTGAGGAGGCCGTACACAAAAAAGTGACCGATCTTGTCTCCCAGGGGGATGCGGGCGACCCAGCCGAACCAGTGGGGTCGTACGGTGGCGGCAAAACTGATCGCGAGCACCGCCGCGAACGACGACACCGCGATCCAGCGCTTCCGGGTGGCTTCTTTCACGAAGTAAATGCGTTGCGCACTTCAGCGAAGCGCTCTATGGATGCGGGACGCAAGATGCAGGATGTTGTCCAAAAACCGTTTCTTTGACCGCCTATCCTGCATGCGGCATCGGACGACCGGCACGGCGCTTAGAGCAGCCGGTCGCCAGGGGTACGCGCAGCGGCATGGCGACGAAGGGATGCGGGATGACGGCGCAGGGAGCCCTGTACAACGGGTCAACGCCCGTCAGGATTCACACGCGTTACCGGTCGCGCTGGACGTACCCGAGGCCGTCGAGCCAGATCGCTCCGTCGGGCTCCGCGGGATCGGTGATGAGGATGTGCTGTTCGCTCGACCCATCGTCGTACCGGATCCGAAGCACGAGCCCGTCGATGCTGTAGCGACCAGCCCGCGCGGGCGCGGTCTGGCTGGACACGACCGACGTGCCGCCCGCCGACGCGGTCGAGCCGGCCCCGCCGCCGCGCTGCACGCGCCCGTCGCTCGTAAACCGGTACTCGGTGTAGGCCGCCACCGTCGACGTGCCGCCGACCGCCTGGGTCCCTGTGCCGCCGAGGTAACGGAACAGTCCGTCAAGCTTCAGATCGGCCGGCAACGCGCCGTACGTCGTTTGAAACGGCAGCTTTTGCCATCCATCGCGCTTCTCGAGCTGCAGTTCGCCCCCTGTCTTTCGCCAGCGGGTCCAGGCTTCCGGATACGCGCGCCGGTGCGCGTCGAGGCCGCCGGCGAACGAGAGGCCGGTGACGTCGGTGAGCGCCTCGCCGGAGCGAAGGAGCACCACGGGGTAAATATCGAGCGTGATGAAGCCGCCTATGCCCATTTTCGGGCGGGTGTCGAACCCGAACTGGTCGATGCGCGCCAGCAGATCGGCCGTGGCCGGCGCCGGCGGCGCGGGAGGGGTTGCCGGGGCGGGAGGGGCGGGTGGAGCCGGCGGGGTCATGGCCGGAGCCGGCGCATCGGGGGCGAATGGCGCGAACCGGGCGTCGGGCAGCTTGATGAGCGTCACGACGGCCAGGCAGGGACCGACCCCCTGCGCGGTGATCGCCCCGACGATGCTCGACACCCCCGCATCGAGCCGATCCCGATACCCGGGGTGCGCATCGTATTCCGGCAGCCGCGCACGGACGCCAGCCACGCCATTCGCCGCCTCCCAGCCGGCAATCGCGGCAACCGCGTCGTCCTCGAAGCCGCCGGCCTCCCGGCAATCCGCCGCCAGCCGGTCGTAGGCGTATACCACGAGCGCGGCGCGCAGGAACGATTCATCCGTGACGGCCCCTTGCTGGGCAAAGACCGGCGTTGATACGGGCGCAAACCACGCCGCGACGAGCACGATGGGCAACAGGCGCATGAAACGATCTTCCGACGTTGGGAGAATACCCGGGCCGAGATAAGCGGGTAGGCCGGGCCGCGTGAGAACGGAGGAGGCTTTTTCGCGGTTCCTTATGCGCGCCGAACCCGTGCCGTCGCATCGAGGCTGCAGCGCCGATGCCGATCGCGCGCGGCGCGGCGGTTCACGAGCGCGCCCGCCGGCGCTCCGGAGCGGCCGAAGGCGGTTCCGGCTCCGGCAGCGGATCCACACGGATCGACTCGCCCTCCGCATCAACGACGGGCTCCTGCGTATCGAACCGTTCGTACACGCCGGCGGCGATAGCGGCCAGCTGCCGGTCCTGCTCGGCTGTTTTCCGGGGAAGCATCATGCCGACGATCGCCGACCAGATGACGCCGCCCGCCGCGAAAAACACCGGGATCAGCGTCGCCCCCATGTCCACGCCCAGCTTCCCCTTCGCGGCGATAAGCACGGCCATAAACAGGCCGGCGAGTACGAGCGCCACCCCGCCCCAGAAGCCGGATTTGAGGTTTTCGTTGCGTGTGTGCATCCGCAGGCGATACCCCGAGCCGGCCGGTTCCACGTAGGCCTCCATCGACGGGCTCTGCCATGTACGGAGCGAACCGTCGCGCACCACTTCGCCGGCTTCCTGAAACGTCCGCCGCAAATCCACCACCAGGCGCTCCCAGTCGGCATCCGAAAACGAGGCCGGCAGGTCGATGCTGCGCGATGCGCCCTCCCGCAATCCGAAGATCGTCGTGCGGACCGGTTCGGGCACGGGATCGTCGAGGGCGGCGCTGGCGCGGGCGATGAACGCCGGCGGGATGCCGGCCTCGGCGCCGATGCGCTGCAGCTCGGCCAACGTGAGCCCGCCGCGCTGCGGACGTCCTTGTTGCACCGCCTCGAAATCCTCGGCGGCCTGCTTGAAGATCGCGGCGATCTCCTGCTCCGAGTATACACGCTCCTTGTCCATCCGGCCCGTACGGTTATGCGCTACTTTCGTTCTGATTCCTTGCTATCGGGGCCTGCCATGCGCCGACGGACCTCGCGATCCAAGATACGGCTCACGCCCCCGCGGATCCATCCCGGCGCGTCCATCGCGCGTGGAGGGCATCGGCCTTGTGCAGTCCGCCAAGCGTCGCCGCATAGAGGATCGATATCCCCATCAACACCGCCGGCACCCCCTGGACGACCCCGACCCAGCTATCAAACCCCAGCCAGCGCACTGGCAGGGACAGGAGATACCCGGGCACCAGCGCGACGGCCACCCCCAGCACGATGCCGAACAGCAGCGGCACCATCATGCCGATCGGCAACCCGAGGTTTTCGAGCGACGACACGAGTCCATCCCGCAGACGAGCGGCGCGGGAGGGCCGGTACCCCGCCGGCGCCCCGAAGAGACCCTCCGAGATCGCATCCAGAAATTCGGGCGACTGCTCGTAGATCACGTGCGACCGCACGAGGCCACCGCCGCCTTTCAGGGCATGATTGACCACGGCGCCCCAGTGATCGAATCGTTTCAGCCGGCCCGACACCCTGTCGAAGCGGTGATAAAAGTTGTCCCACCGGAACCGGCCCTCGACCGGCTCGCCGCCGGCGGCCAGAACCATCGTATCGCCCCGGGCCGTCAGCGTGCCCACGGGGGTTTCGGCGATGGTGGACGGCCAGAAGAAGCGGATTTTTTCCAGCGGACTCCCGATCGTATAGAGCCGGGTCAGCCGCCCCATGAGGTCGTAGCGCCGCGCGCCGGGGTCCCCCTCCGCCTGTTCGAGAAGCCGACCGGTCAGGCCGTGGTAGGCGACGACGGTGCCGAGGCTGTGCGAGAGGATCTGGATCGTTTCACACCCGTCGTCGCAGGCGTCGGCGGCGGCGCGATAGAATCGCTGGAGGATGGCGCCGGCGGCGCCGTCCAGATCCGTCCCGGCATCGACGGCCCCGCAGAGCGACGCCATGTAGTTGGTCACGTCGCCGGCGAACCCGTCGAGCAGATCCTCGACCGGCGTGCGTCCCTCGCGCGCCTGGGCGGCGTAGGCGTTGCTCGTGGCGCGGAGCCGCGCCCACCGGCCGGCCCCGGGCTCGACGCTCACCACGGGTTTCTCGCCCGAACCCAGCGCTTCCTGGCCCAGCTGCGCGAAAAACCGGGCGCCGAGGTACAGCAGGTACAACGAGAGCGTCGCCGGTACCAGCACGACGCTCCACGCCAGGATCAGCGCGCGTGAATGGAGCGGCGGCTTCAGCAGACCGTGTTTCCAGTTGAGCCACGGAAACCAGCCCAGCGCCTGGACGACGCCCCATCGAAACGAATCGCGGACGCGGTCGCCGGACAGGAGATCGGCCCAGTAGACTTCGTAGAGCCGCACCGTCTTGCCGTCCAGTTCGAGATCGACCGGATCGCTCTCCGCAACACGCAGCCGGTCGCCGTACGCCCTGCTCAGGCCGTGCACGAGCTTGTCGCGCGTCTCGCCGGCTTTCTGCTCACCAATCCCGTGTACGATCAGGAGCCCGACAGACGGAGAGGTCTCAGATACCGGTTCCATGCATCACTCCACAGCCTGGAGACCCGCTATCGTTTGCGGATCGGGTTCGCCGGCAAAGTAACGCACGAGCGCCTCGGTAAAAAGCGCCTCGGACGTCGCCCGGTCGAACAAGGTCATGCACGACCGGAACTTGAGGTCGTCGGGAAACCCGAATATCCGGTGCGCCGATCGGTCCTTCACGCCCAGCACCGCCTCGGTGCAATCGCGCAACCGCGCCCCGAGCACCGGATGCGCCCAGTAGGCCCGCGCCTCGCCGGCGGACCCGATGGCATACCGCTGCGCCATCGCGCTGCGGCCCAGGCCCCGCAGTTGGGGAAAGACGAACCACATCCAGTGCGTCCGCTTCTCGCCGGCCCGAAGCTCGCGCAACGCCGCATCGTAACACGGCGCCTGGGCGTCTACGAATCGTTGCAAATCATAGGGATCGTTCATCGGGGCAGCATAGGACTAGGGTATGCTTGATGCCAGACGGCTCCGGATGAGGGCGCGATCGCGCTCGTGGACCGCGGCGGCCAGCGCCAGGGCGAGGTGTTCACGGCGTGACGGCTCGTCGCCCATGCGCTCGTAGACCCGGGCCACCACGCAATGATATAGATGTTCGTGCCCCGCCAGTTCCTTCGGGTCCAGGGCCCGCAATGCGACGAGGGCCGCCGGCCCGTCGCCCATCTCGCCCAGCACGACGGCGCGATTCATCCGCACCGTGTGCGTAGGCTTTATGCGCAGCAGCAGATCGTACAGCGTGAGCAGGGTAGCCCATGACGTGTCCGCGTACGCCGGCGCGACGACATGCTGCGCCGCGATGGCCGCCTCGAGCACGTAGACCGACGGCGCCTCGTCCGGCCGGGAGCGCGACAGGTAGAAGTGCGCCACCCCGATCAGCTCGCGATCCCACTTCGACCGATCCTGGTCGGCGAGCAGGACGGTCTCGTTGTCGGGTCCGAGCCGGCTGTCGAACCGGGCGGCGTGGTAGCACATGAGCGCGAGCAGGGCGTTGGCGTCCGTCGTATCCGTCACCGGGTGCTCGCACACGAGCTTGGTCAGGCGCATCGCCTCGGCGCAGAGGTCGCGCCGGATGACCTCCTCGGCCGTCGACGACTGGTAGCCCTCGTTGAAGGTCAGATACAGCACCTTGAGCACGGCGTCGAGCCGGGCCTTCAGCTCCGGGCCGGCGGGGATGGCGAGGCGGACGCCGGCCTCCTTGATCCGCGACCGCGCCCGCTGCAGCCGCTTCTTGATGGTTTCCTGCCGGGTGAGCAGGGCGGCGGCGATCTCGCGGACGCCGAAGCCGGACGCGAGCTGGAGGGTGAATGCGAGCTGGTCCCGCTCCTCCAGCACCGGATGGCAGCAGGCGAACATGAGCCGGAGCTGGCTGTCCGAGATCTCGCTGGCGTGAAACAGCTCGTTCACGCCCACGGCCACCGCGGCCGGATCCTGCGTGGCGGCGTGCCGGATCTGGAGCTGGCCGCGCCGGAGCAGGTCGACCGCCCGGTGCTTCGCGGCCTGCATCAGCCACCCGCCGGGGTTGTCCGGCAGCCGGGTGCGCCACGCGCGCAAGGCGCTCAGGAACGCATCCTGCACGACATCCTCGACGAGCTCGAGCTGGTCGAATCCAAAAATGCGGGTGAGCACGGCGACCATCTTTCCCTGCTCCTGCCTGAAAAGATGGTCGACCAGCTCCCGGTGCGGTTCCGCCGTCATCACATGTCGAATACGACGACTTCGCGGACCTCGACACTGCCGCCGATGTCGTAATCGGGGAAACCGCCGCACTGCGCGACAGCGTCATCGACATCGGTAGCCCGGATGACAAAAAAGCCACCGACCAGCTCCTTGGACTCCGCGAAGGGTCCGTCGGTGACGTGGTTGTTGGCTCCGACCGTCTTCCCACCCGGCATCAGCGCCTCGCCGGCCACGTACCGGTCCTGGGCCTTGAGCGCGTCGACCCAGGCAAACCACTTGCCCATCGCAGCCTGGCTTTCTTCGGCCGTATACGCGGCCTCGGTGTAGTCGGGGCCCCTGAAGATCAGCATGAAGTTTTTCATCCCGTTGTCTCGTTTGTTTATTGGTGATCGATACACCGCTGTGACGAATGAAGAAGACCGCCGGGGACAGCGGGGGGAATTTTTTTTGATCCCGGGTAGAACATGCAGGCTATGACGTGCCGGATTGGATCCTCCCAATCGTCCCGCATTGTGTTTGCAGCATGCTTATTTTAACTATGTCGCGTTCAATCACCCGTTTTTTTGCGGCCGCCGCACTGCTCCTGCTGGCGTCCTCCTGCCAGCCCGATCCGGGCGCGGCGCCGGGGCCCGTCGCCGTCGGCGTACAGGTCGGCCTCATGGCGCCCGACTTCGAGGGGCCGTCGCTGGGCGGCCGGCCGGTGCGGCTCGCCGAATATCGCGGACGCTACGTGCTCGTCGATTTCTGGGGCACGTGGTGCCCGCCGTGCCGGAAGGAGGTCCCCTTCCTGCGCGCGGCCTACGAAGCCTATCCGCGCGACCGGTTCGACATCCTGGCCATTTCCGTCAACGACCCGCCGGCGGACCTGCGCGCCTTCATCGAGCGCGAAGGCCTCGCCTGGAAGCAGATCATCCAGTACGATTACGACCCCGCCCGGCGCGCCGTCGTCGAGGCGTTCCGGATCGACAGCTACCCGTCCACCTTCCTGATCGACCCCAACGGCATCATCGTCGCCCGCGGCGGCATGCTGCGTCAGCGCAACCTCGCCCTGACGCTCGAAAAGTACCTGGGCGCGCCCTGAATCAGCCTTTCTTCGACCGCATGGCCTTCACTTTCTTGACCGACGGGTCGGCCAGAAACCGGTTATAGGCCTCGCTACCCACCGGATAGATCGCGATCCGGCCTTCGCTGTCGTTATGCACGCCCCATCCGTACGTCTTCGTCAGCGGCGACGCGCGGAAAGACGGCTGACCCTTCGAGAAAAACGCGGCGCGCTGCTCCGCCAATTCGTCGTCGGACAGCTCCTTGCGCGTCGCATACACGGTGAAGAGCACGTCGTCCGACGTGTAGGCGTACGGACGATCGGCCAGCATCTCATATTGCAGTTGCGCGACGGTCCTGGCGTCGCCTCTCGCCGGCGGCACGATCCCATCCAGGGCCTCCGCGTCTTCGGCGATCTCGATAAATGTGTCGATGTAATTGGTCGTGTGGACTTTCATAAGGTCGCGCTATGAATCCGACGGCTCGATCACCAGCGTCACGCCCGGAGCCACATCGGTTCGCTGCTGGATGAGCGCCCGGGTCTCCATGTCGACGAACAACCGGGTCACGGGCCCGCCGACCTTCTCGAACGAGACCACGACTACCAGACGGTCCAGGATCCGTTCCTGAACCCCGACCCACACGCTGTAGAACACCTCCGTGTCCTCCGGCTGATCCGAGGCTCGCTCGTAGGTGCGCACGCTGGCGGCGTAGCCCCGGGTGAGTGGCACGGCGCGCGCGATGAGGTCGATGAAGTTCGAGTCGAAGGCCGGCTCCGGGATGGGGTCGTTCACCGCCACGGCCGGCGTGCCCACGCTGGTGAAGGTGCCGGAGGCGGCGCGTGGGCCGTAGGTCAGGTCCACGGTCCGCGCCGGGTTGACGGAGTGATGGGTGCGCGGCGCGAACGTGGCGGAAGCGCTGAGGCTGTCCACCTGAACGCCGCGGGGCGACTCGAGACGCTGGACGCGGACCACCCCGCCGTCGGACGTCCGGCGGATCGTCTCGGTCAGTGTGCCGAACGACTGCCGGTCGGCGTCGCGTTCGATCCAGAGGGAAAACCGGCGCACGGCAGGCTGCGAGACCGCCTCATAGGCAAGACGGGCGTCGCCGGGCGCCAGCAGGCCCGTCACCTCGTCTTTTACGCCGCGGGAGCCGGCGCAGCCGGCGGCCAGGACAAACACGAGCAGCACTATCGAATGACGATTCATGGGCTATGCCCTCAACGATTGGGTTCGATCCATTACAAAACCGCCGGCGCCGTTCATCGATCCATGATCGGGAGGTAGGCGCGCCACGGACCGACTGCGTCGCGATACTGTTTGGCCATGACGCGGCCGATCTGGGCGATATGGCTCAGGTCGTGCGCCACCCAGGTGGCCAGCAGCTGGCGCAGCGTGACCTCCCCGAATTCCGGATGCTCACCGGCCAGGTCGAGTTCGGCGGCGCTCAGCGTCCAGCCGGTCAGCGTCGTGAGGCTGTCGCGTCGAGCGCGCTCGAAGGCCTGCAGGAGGTCCTCCAGCGACGCGTCCGCGTTTTCCTCGAACTGCGCGAAGCGGTCGAACGGCTTGAAGCGCCGATCGGCGCCCTGCTCCAGGATGATCCGCGCCCGCGGAATCCAGTCGGTGCGCTCGCCATGCAACAGATGCCCCACCACGTCGAACGGGCTCCAGGTGTCGGGGCCCTCGTTCGCCTCGAACCAGGCCGCCGGCAGCCCGGCCAGCAGCGCGCGCAGCGTTCCGGGCGTGCGTTCCAGGACGGCGATGCCGTCGGCGAGGTGAAAATCCATGGTATCCTCGGGGGGCTGAATGGGTGGATGCTTACGAGTCGGCCGCGCGGAGGCACGTGGCGATGGCCTGCACGGCACGGCGGACATCCTCATCGGTGGTCTTCCAGCTGCTTACCGACACGCGCATGCACCGTCGTCCGTACAAGAGTGTCCCGGTAAACAGCGCCTCGCCCGTGGCCATCACGGCCGCCATGATGGCGTCGGTGCGGCGGTCGTGGTCGGCCTCCGTGGCGCCCGGGGCCGGGTCCAGGAAACGCAGGATGCCCTGGTTGATGATCGGGCGCTGGACGACCTCCACGCCGGGGAGCCGGCCGGCGGCGTCGACCAGGGCGCGCGCATGCCGGCAGCCATCGTCCACCAGCCTGGCGACGCCGCTCCTACCCAGACTGCGTATCGCCGCATAGGTGGCGAAGCCGCGCGCGCGACGCGAATGCTCCGGCGTCCAGTCCACCGCATCCCGGATTTCGGTGGACTTGTGCAAGTAGCTGGCGTGGTGCGAAAGCGACCGATGATGCGCCTCCCGGTTTGTGACAAAAGCGTAGCCGCTGTCGTACGGCACGTTGAGCCATTTGTGGCCATCGGTGGCCCACGAATCGGCCTGCTCGACGCCGCGGGTCAGGTGCCGGTAGGCGGGGCTGGCGGCGGCCCACAGACCGAAGGCGCCGTCCACATGAACCCACGCGCCGTGCCGGTGCGCCACCGGAATCACGTCGGCGAAGGGATCGAAGCCCCCGGTGTTCACGTCGCCGGCCTGGAGCAGGACGATGGTCGGCTGACCGGGCGCCTCGGCCAGGACGGCGTCGAGCGCGCCGGCGGTGAGCTGCGCGCCGGGCTCCAGCGGGATATCGACGAGGCAGGCGCGCCCCATCCCGAGCATCCGCAGCGCCCGCTCGATGGTGCCGTGACGCCGCGCGCCGGAGACGACGCGGATGGCCGGGGCGCCGAACAGGCCGCGTTCCTCCACATCCCACCCGGCCCGCGCCAGCACCTCGTTGCGGGCCGCGCCGAGGCATGTCACGTGCGCCATCTGGCAGCCGGTCACCAGCGCGTAGCTGGCCGTCGCCGGCAGCCCGAGCAGCTCCAGCAGCCACGCCCCGCACACCTCCTCCACGATCGACGCCGCGGGCGACACCGCGTAAACGCCGGGCACCTGGTCCCAGGTGGACGTCAGCCAGTCGGCCGCCAGCGCCGCCGGCACCGTGCCCCCGATCACCCAGCCGAAAAAGCGGCCGCCCGTGCTGGCGGTGAGGCCGCCCTCGACGCCGGCGACGAGGTCCGACACGACCTCCACGGGATCCATCGGGCCGTCCGGAAGCGGCCGTTCCAGTCGTTCGCGCAGCGTGGCGTCCGCAACGGTGGTTCCTACGGAGGCGCTGTCGAGGCCGGCGAGGTAGTCAATCGACCGGTCGAAGGCGTAGCGCAACGCCGCCGTCTCACAGGGTTCTTTCTGCATTCGAAGTGCGGTAATAACAAGTCGCAGGATGACGGCGGCGCGCGCCGTCGTCGTGCTGCCTACGCGGCGCCGCGCGGAAGGTGTCGGCCGGCGGCGGTTACTTTTTATAGACCACGCCGCCTTTCATCACGAACGGCACGGTCTCCAGGGCCCGGATATCCTCCAGGGGGTTGCCGCGCACGGCGATGATGTCGGCGCGGAGGCCTTCGGCCAGCCGGCCCCGGTCGGCCACGCCGAGCAGGTCGGCCGCGTGCGTCGTCCCCGAACGAATGGCTTCGAGCGGCGCCATCCCCCGATCGACCATCGCGACGAATTCCAGCATGTTGTCGCCGTGCGGCATCACGGTGGCGTCGGTGCCCATCGCGATCGGCACGCCGGCGGCGATGGCCTTTTTCAGGCTCGCCACCGCCAGGGGGGTCACCTCTTCCGCCTTCCTGCGGATCGGCGGCGGCAGCATCTCCATGTCGATCGCATCGACCAGATGGGTGGTGGGCACCAGGTAGGTGCCGCGCTGCTTCATCTCGGCGATGATTTCGTCGGTGAGGATCGAGCCGTGTTCGATGGATGCCACGCCGGCGCGCACCGCCGCCAGGATGCCATCCGATCCGTGCGCGTGCGCCGCCACCTTGAGGCCGTGCCGGCCGGCTTCCTCGACGATCGCGCGCATCTCCTCCGCGCTCAACTGCTGCGCCCCGACGGGCCCCTCGAAACTCAGCACGCCGGCCGTCGCGCAGATCTTGATGACCTTCGCGCCGTGTTTGATCTGATAACGTACCGCCTTCGTCGCCTCGTCGGGCCCGTCGGCTATGCCGGCTTCCGGTCCGCTTTCCAGAATCCCCGGCGCATACCCGGTGGCATCGCAGTGCCCGCCCGTGATGCCGATCGAGTGGCCGGCGGGGAAGATGCTTGGGCCGTCGACCTGGCCGGCGTCGATGGCGCGGGCGAGCGACACGTCTGCAAAGCCGACGGACCCGACGTCGCGCACCGTCGTGATGCCGGCCATCAGCGTCTTGCGGGCGTTGTAGGCCCCCATCAGCGCGAGGTCCGCCGGCGTCTTGACGACGCCGTCGTGCACCCAGTCGCCCTCCAGCGCGAAGGTCAGGTGGGTGTGCATATCCATCAGCCCCGGGAGCAGGGTCATGTCGCCGAGGTCGATCACCTCCGCGCCGGCAGGGATCCGCGCCGCGTTTACGGCAGCGATCCGCCCGTCTTCGACGACCAGCGCGGCAGGCGCTACGAGCCGGCCGGTTTCGACGTCGAGCAGGCGCGCGGCTTTCAGCACCACCGGCTGGGCCTGGCTCGCGGACACGAGCCAGAGGGACAGGACGAACAGCGCGACATTCGGGTAACGGGACATGGGGATTCCGGAATCAGGGATCGGACAACGAGCGGGCAAACTACACGAGCGGACGAGACCGGGCAAGACCGGTCTGCCTCACCGGCCCTGCAAATAATCCAGCACCAGCGTCGTCATCGCGCGGATGCCCACGGGGATGGCGCCATCGTCCGCCGTCATGGTGGGCGTGTGCAATCCACCCGAGGTCGTGCCGGGCCGGGTGGTGCCGAGCCGGAAGAAAAAGCCGGGCGCCTGCTGCGCGAAATAGGAGAAATCCTCGGCGCCGCTGCTTGGCAGAAGGATCTGGACGTTTTCGTCGCCGACGGCGCGTTTCAGCGCAGGCAGCATCTGCTCGCCCAGTTGCGGGTCGTTGACCGTGACGGGCAGCCCGCGATCGTAGATAAATTCGTAGGTCCCGCCGGCGGCCGCCGTAGTGTGTTCGATCACCTCGCGCATCCGGCGCTCGATGAGGTCTTGCACCTTCGGATCGAAGGTTCGCACGGTGCCTTCGAGGTATACTTCGGACGGGATGATGTTGCTGCGCTCCCCGCCCCGGATGATGCCGGCCGTGATCACTCCATCGTCCAGGCCGGACAGGTTGCGCGAGCGGATCGTCTGCAGCCCCAGCACCACCTGGGCCGCAGTGACGATCGGGTCCACCGACTCCTGCGGCTGCGCGGCGTGCGCCTGGCGGCCGATGATGCGCGCCGACCACTGGTCCGCCGCCGCCATCGCGGGGCCGAACGTGAAGCCGACCTGGCCCACCTCGAGCGACGGCAAGGCATGCAGCGCGAAAACCGCCTCGGGACGCGGATCGGCCGTCGCGCCCTCCTTGATCATCAGCGGCGCGCCGCCCTCTTCGCCCTCGGGTGGACCCTCTTCCGCCGGCTGAAACAGAAACACGACCGTACCGGGAAGCGACGCCTTCATGTCCGCCAGCACGCTCGCCACGCCCATCCCCACGCTCGTGTGGATGTCGTGCCCGCACGCATGCATCACCCCCACGTCCTGCCCGCCATAAACGGCGCGTTTCGTCGAAGCGAAGGGCAGCCCCGTCGCCTCGGTCACCGGCAGCGCATCCATGTCGGCCCGGACGCCGACGACCGGGCCGGGCCGGCCGCCGCGGAGCACGCCCACGACGCCCGTGTAGGCCACGCCCGTCCGCACCTCGTCGAAACCGAGCGCGCGGAGGTGTTCGGCCACCAGCGCGGCCGTATCGTGCTCGCGGTTCGACAACTCGGGGTTCTGGTGGATGCGGTGGCGGAGCGCGACGATCTGCGGCGTGTGGCGTTCGACCGCCGCGTCGATCGCGGGCATGGACTGTGCGCGAACCGGCCCCGCGAGGCCGAGCAGCAGCAGACCGAGGCCGGCCCGGCGCATGCGCCGGTGAAAAGCGGAAACGTGGAACATGGCAAACCTGTTGAGCATGAAGCAAATCTTCGGCGAAACGCGATCCTGAACCGTTACGCCGCGTGCAGCGCGTCGATGCCGGCCTGCGCGATCTGCGCGTCCTGGCTCGACATCACGCCGGAGACGCCGATCGCGCCGATGAGCCGGCCGTCAACCACGATCGGCACCCCGCCTTCGATCACGCTGGCGC
The DNA here is from genome assembly GCA_041391505.1 of Rhodothermales bacterium. Taxonomy (NCBI): domain Bacteria; kingdom Pseudomonadati; phylum Rhodothermota; class Rhodothermia; order Rhodothermales; species Rhodothermales bacterium. Next base: position 59,628 of record JAWKNW010000025.1, on the reverse strand, counting down.
CGGACAGCTGGAGCAGCCGGAGGTTCAACCCGCCCTGCTCGAACTGATCCCCGAACGCCTTCGTGGGCCGGCGGAACGCGACCGCGGAATACGCCTTCGTCTGGGCGACCTCGATGCTGCCGATCTGGGTATCGTTCAGCCGGTGGAGCATCACCAGGTGGCCGCCTGAATCCAGGATGGCGATGACGACATTCCAGTTGTTGCGGAGCGCCTCGGCCTCGGCGCCGGCCATGACGATTTTTGCCTGGTCGAGGGTGATGGAGACGCCGTACGGTGGGGGTTTGGGGGCGGACATGGGAGATACAGGGGGTTAGCTGAAAAAGGGATGATTCGGGCTATTTCGTCTTGATGAAGGCCACGCGCCGGAAGCGGAGCGCCGACCAGTCGGCGTCGATCGCCACCTGCCGGACCGTGTCGAAGCCGGCCTCGCGCAAGACTGTCCAGCCGCTGTCGCGGTTGAATTCGCAGACGTAGTTTTTGGACGACTGCTTGGGATAGGCGATCCAGACGATGCTGTCGCCTTCGGTCGCGCCGGCGATGGCGGCGCTCAGCCGGTCGAGTTCGTTCTGCCGCATGGCGAACGCGAGCACAAAGTCGGGACGCCCTCCGGCATCCAGCCGGCGATGGATCTGCACCCCGGAGAGCGCCGCCAGTTCGGTTTCGAACGCATCCGGCGCTTCGAGTACGTGGATCACGGCATGCGATCCGAGATTCAGTTTCTTGAAAAGCGGCGTCATAGGAGTTGGGATGCGTTGTCGAGGGCGCAGCAAGATAAACCACCGGCGGGATCAACCCCAAGAGATGGCCTGTCTTGCCGCCGCCGGCAACGCTGAACAAAGCCGCCGCTGTGCCGGTATGCTCTACGCCTTCCAATGCGTTCACCCAACCACCGACGTATGTCGATCGATTTCGCCAGCCAGCGCAAGAACGGCCGTTTCCTGAACGTCCCACCCCGGAGCATGGCGCCGCTTTCCGAATTCATCAAGTGGGCCCGCCGGCGCGACCGTGGCGGCTGGAACCCGCGAGGCGCGGACTACGCCATCGGCGCTCCGCCGCCGGCGCGTGTGGCGCCGGACGCGGCGCGCGTCACCTTTGTCAACCATGCCACGGTGCTCCTGCAGCTCGCCGGCCTCAACATCCTCACCGATCCGATCTGGGGGGAGCGCGCGAGTCCGGTGCCCTTCGCCGGTCCGCGACGCGCGCGGCCGGCCGGCATCGCCTTCGACGACCTGCCGCCGATCGACCTCATCCTGCTCAGCCACAACCACTACGACCATCTCTGCATCGACACGCTGCGCCGGCTCGCCCGGCGCGACCGGCCGAAGCTGATCACCGGCCTCGGCAACAGTCCGGTCCCGCGCCGCGCCGGGTTGACGTCCATCCGCGAGCTGGACTGGTGGGAGCAAACGACCGAGGGCGGCATCGAGATAACCTATGTGCCGGCGCAACACTTCTCGGGGCGCGGCCTGTTCGACCGGTTCAAGGCGCTCTGGGGCGGATTTTATCTCCGGCTCCCCGCCGGCGCGGTCTATTTCGCCGCCGACTCGGGCGCGGGCCCGCACTTTGAAGCAATCCGACGCCGCCTGGGCGCGCCCGACTTCGCGATGATCCCCATCGGCGCCTACCGGCCGCGGGCCATTATGCAGCCGGTCCATATCTCCCCCCGGGAGGCCGTGGAGGTGCACCAGACCATCGGCGCGCGCGAAAGCATGGCCATCCATTTCGGGACCTTCCCGCTCGCCGACGATGGGCAATACGAACCGGCGGAAAAGCTCGAAGCCGCCCTCCACGAGGCCGGCCTCAGCCAGGCCGATTTCTGGGTGCCGGCGTTCGGGGAAGGGCGCGAGATCCGGCTGACGGCGGCGTGAGGCCTTCGGGGCTCACCGGTGCTGATCCACGAGGATCGTGTTGCCGTCGGGATCGACGATCACAAAACTGGCCGGCCCCGACGTGGTCTCGTCGGCTTCCGTTGCGAACGTCACCCCGCGCGCGCGGAGCTGCTTCTGCAGGTCGCGGACATCGGTGAATTCCGCCAGTTCGCCGGCGTGCTGATCCCATCCCGGATTAAACGTCAGGATGTTCTGATCGAACATGCCCTGAAAGAGACCGATCAGGTGGTCGCCGTTTTTCATGATCAGCCAGTTGTGAGCCTGGTTACCGCCGAAAGCCGTAAAGCCCAGGTTCTCGTAAAACGCCCGCGATGCCGCGATATCCTTCACGGCGAGGCTTATGGAAAAAGCACCCAGTTGCATACGCTATTCCTCGTGGGTCTGTACGCGGTGGAAAAAATCGGACGGTTCCAGGTTACGTGCCTGGCCGGGCCCTTTGCATCACCCGAACGGGTGAATTCGCATCGGATGGGGCTGGCGATCGCGTCAGGCGGCATCCGGTCGGTTAGCGGTGACGCCGGCGGTCACGCATCGCGGTGGACGGTGTCCGGCGAGAAGGCGGGGAGGCATACGGCGATGTATTCCGCGCCTTCGGGCCCCGGCGTGCTGTAGCGGATCCACTCCCCGGGCCGGCAGACCACCGCCTGCCCCGCCGCCACCTCCATCACGCCCCCCTCGTATTCCACCTGCAACATCCCTTTCAGCACGACCGTGATTTCCTCGAATTCGGGGCGCTGCCCCGGCTCTTCCCATCCGGATGGCGACACCATCCGGGCCACGCTGACCTGTTCGTGTCCTGAGTTCACGCGGCCGGCAAATTCCTCGATGCGCTTCGGTCGGGTGCCGACCGCCTGGATGACGGATGGCGCAAGGATGCGTTGTGGCATGCTTCGTCCAGGTTTAAGGCGTTCTGGGCGATCATAGCAGGCCCGATGTCGGGATGCGGGCCAGCGCAACCGGGCCAGCGCGCATTGTGTCCTTCCGTGCGCCCTACCGACGCACAGCATAGGTGAGCACCGCGAACGCATCGCCGTGCTGTTCCGTGCCGACGAGCCGGAGCGGCGGCGTGGCCAGCCGGCGCGGCAGCAGCGGCGCGCCCCCCTCCAGCATCACGGATGCGATGGTGATGATGAGTTCGTCGAGCAGTCCCTGATCGTGGAACTGCCCGACCAGCTCACCGCCGCCGACGAGCCAGATGTTTTTCCCGCCGGCGGCCTCGGCCATCGCCGCATGGACGGGCGCTACATCCCCCTGAACAAACCGGATGTCCTTGCCCGGGATCGCCGGCAGCGTCCGCCGGCTGAAGACCCACGCCGGGATCTCATACGGCCACTTCTCCGGGTGTTCGAGCATGTTGTCGTGCCGGATGACCCACTCGTAGGTCGTCGAGCCCATCGCCATGGCGCCGACGTCCTTGATGAAATGCGGGTAGTGATCCTTCATGCTCTCGATCTCACCGAACTGCATGAGCCAGTCCAGCGAGTTCTGTGCATCGGCGATGTACCCGTTGATGCTCGTTGCGGTGTAGTACTGGGTTTTCATAGGCACGTGGAGGTAACAAAGGATACGCTCTGGGCCGCGCCTCGCCGGGCGCCGGCGGGCCGTCCACACATGGGATGACGACGGTGCGGTCGCGTTCCGCATCCATCAGGGCTGCACCCGGTTCATGAAGCCGGTCGTCGAGAACACCACGAGCCACTCCGGCACGTCCATGGTCCCCTGGTAGCGATCGTGCAGCGCTTTCAACTCGGCGTAAGCCGGCCGCGAGGCCTCCCCGCCCAGTTCGAGCGCGCGGGCGGCATAGGTCACTACCCAGAGGTCGTCGTCGTGCAGCAATTCGGTGAGGACGGGCAGCGCCTCGCCGGCGCGGCCATGCTGCAACAACGCGGAAGCCGCCTCGATGCGGACGATCGCGGACGGGTCGGCCAGTGCGGCGCGCAGCGCCCCGACCTCCTGCGCCGGCAGCTGCGACGCCGCGGTATAACCCATCGCGCCCCAGTACCGAATGCCGGGAGCCTCGCTCTGCAGCGCCTCGCGGAACCGCGCAAAATCGTCGGTTCCAACGGCTTCCGCCGCCGCGATATGCGCCGTCACATCGTACGCCCCGCTGCGCGCCCAGTCGTACGCCGTCGTTCCCATGCCCATCCTCCGCATCTCGACCTCCGGCACGAAGCCGAGGTCCCGGTGGTCGACGAGGTAGTCGTTGAGTACGCCGCGCATGCGCTGGAGCACATCCTGGTGCGACCCCGACGCGGCGAGGTTGTTCAGGTTCAACGGGTCGGCCTGGGTGTCGAACAGGGCTTCGCGCGGCTTCGTGGGGCCGGCGAACTGGCGCACGGCGTCGCTCATGTCCTCCGGCTTCATCGCATAGAATTCGTGGTTGACTTCACCTTCGTCGGCCCAGGCGCTGAACTGGTTGTAACTCAGGTGCGGCATGTAGTTGCGGACATAAAGATACCGTTTGTCCCGCACCGAGCGGGACATGTCCACCGCCTCGTCGATCCGGTCGCGATGGCCGAACACGTACGCCCTCGGCGCCGTCTCCGCGCCACCGAGGAAGGCCTGTCCCTGCATGTATTCGGGGATCGGGACGCCGGCGAGGCTCAGCACGGTCGGCCCGAAATCCTCGAAATTCACGAGCCGGTCGACGCGCTCGCCGGGGCCGGCCGGCGCCAGGTGGCGGTATTTCTCGGGAAAACGGACGAGCAGCGGGACCGCCATGCCGGAGTCGAGCAGCACCCGTTTGTGCCGGGGCATGCCGCTGCCGTGATCGGAGTAAAAAAAGATGATGGTGTCGTCCATCAACCCGTCGTCTTCCAGCCGTTGCAGGATCTCGCCGACCTCATGGTCCAGCACCGTCACGCAGTCGTAGAACCGGGCGATCGTGCGTCGGATGACCGGGGTGTCCGGGTAATACGGCGGGACCGGCGCCGCGGCGGGGTCGTGGATCTCGTCGGGCGCTAGCCGGCTCTGCACCTCGCGCACGAATTGCTCGTACGGCCACGCCATCGTGCGCGACTGGTGAGAGACCATCTGGTTGAAGATGCTGAAAAACGGCTGGTCGCCCCGCCGGCCCTGCCAGCCGGCGGTGTCGCTGCTCTCGTCCCACGACGCCGCGATGATCGCGGCCTCGTTGGCGGAGTTGTAGTCGGTCTTGACGTTGTTCGTCGTGTAGTAGCCGGCCTGCCGGAGGTACGCGGGAAACCCGATCCAGGCGTCGGGGATCGGATAGGCGGACCGCATCTGCTGCGCGCCCTGTATCGACGCCATGATCCCGTTGATGAGCGCGGCCCGCGAAGGGGAGCACACCGGAGCCGTGGCGAAGGCGTTGGTATAGATGACGCTCTCGCCGGCGAGGCGGTCGATGTTCGGGGTGATGGCGTACGTGTCGCCGAGATACCCCAGCACGGGGCTCATGTCCTCCGCCGTGATCCAGAGGATATTGGGACGATCGGGGGCAGGGGACTGACAGGAGACGCCGGCAAACAGCAAGAGGCCGGCCCAGAAGAAGCGAAGCGACATAGCGGGGTAGCGATGGAGGTGTGGCACATGGGGCAAATCGACCGAATCGATCCGTTGAAATAACGCGAATCCGCGATGCAGTTGCAAAGCGGGCCGCAGGCCTTACGTCCCGCAAAACGTCGTGTAGCGCCCGAACGACGGCGGAGCCGGCGTCTCATACGCCTGCAGCCCCTCGCGCCGGCGGAACGGGTCGGCGAGGACGCCGAGCAGGGTGTCGAACGGCGCGAGATCCCCGTCCGATGCCGCCGTCAGCGCCTCCTCGACGAGGTGGTTGCGCGGGATGTAGATCGGATTCACCCGGTTCATGGCTTCGGCGCGCTGGGCCGGATCGAGCGGCTCGCGCTGAAGCCGGTTGCGCCACGCTGCGAGCCAGGCATCGATGCCGGCCGGATCGCCGAACAGCGCGCGCATAGCGTCGTCCTGCCCCAGCGCCGATTCCGCGAGGCGGCGGAAGCCCTGCGTAAAATCCACCGCGTGGGTGTTGAGCACGCCGAGCAGGTCGGCAACCAGCTCCCCGTCGCCCTCTTCCTCCGTCGACAACCCGATCTTACGGCGCATCCCGTCCAGCCAGCGCGCCTCGTAGTGGATCGCGAAGGCATCGACGACATCCGTCGCCCGCGCGACGGCGCGGTCTTCATCCTCCGGATCGATCAGCGCCAGCAGCGTCTCGGCGAGGCGCGCGATGTTCCACCGGGCGATCGCCGGCTGGTTGCCGTAGGCATACCGCCCCTGATGATCGATCGAACTGAAGACGGCGGCCGGGCTGTAGGCGTCGATAAAGGCGCACGGCCCGTAGTCGATCGTCTCCCCCGAAATCGTCATGTTGTCGGTGTTCATGACGCCGTGGACAAAACCCACGTGCATCCAGCGCGCGACGAGCGCGGCCTGGCGCTCGGCGACACGCTGCAGGAAGGTGAGGTAGCGATCCGCGCGCCCGGCCAGATCCGGGTCGTGCCGCTCGATCGCGTAATCGGCCAGGCGGGCGACCTTTTCGACGTCGCCCCGGGCCGCGAAAAACTGGAAGGTGCCGACCCGCAGATGGCTCGACGCCACCCGGGCGAGCACCGCGCCGGGCCGCGGCCCCTCGCGGTAGACGCGTTCGCCCGTCGCGACGGCCGCCAGCGCGCGGGTGGTCGGGATGCCCAGCGCGTGCATGGCCTCACCGACGAGGTATTCGCGGAGCACGGGCCCGAGCACCGCCTTGCCGTCGCCGCCGCGCGAGAAGGGCGTCCGGCCGGAGCCTTTCAGGTGGATGTCGCGACGCGTCCCGTTCCGGTCGATGACTTCGCCGACGAGCAGCGCGCGCCCGTCGCCGAGCTGCGGCGAGAAGCCGCCGAACTGATGGCCGGCATACGCCTGGGCCAGCGGGCTCCCGCCGGCGGGGGCGACGCTGCCGGCGAGGATGGCGGCGCCCTCGCGGGTCCGCAGCGCGTCGGGGTCGAGGCCGAGTTCGACGGCGAGCGGCTCGTTGAGGCGAACGACCTCCGGCTTCGGCACCGGCGCGCCCTGCCAGGGCACATAGAAGCCCTCCAGCTCGCGGGCGTAGCTATTGTCGAAGGCGATGTTCATACGCGGTTTCGGCTCATTCCCGGGTGGTAACGACGGCTTCCTCGCCGGGCCGCAGCGTCACGGTCACGTACGCGAACGGCATCCCATGATCCACCCCCTGCATGGCGGGCTGACGCGCGCCGTCGACGATGAGTTCGGCGTGGCGCCCCGGGAAGCCCGCCTGCCAGCGGAGCGCCCCGGCTCCCTGCTGGAACCGCAGCCGCGAGGTGTGGCCGGCTTCGTGCGTTACGGAGAGGAGCGCATCGCCCATCGGTATATTCCGGGCGCCCAGCCGCTCCACGTCACGAGGCAGGTGGGACAGCGTGGCCATGCGCCGCTCGCCGGCGTCGGGCGACAGGCCCAGCAGATCGACGACGGCGTTCTGGATCAACACATAGGACACCTCCGGGTAGTCGCCGTTCCGGCCGGTGGCGATCCGGTGGCTGTGGTCCTGGTCGAGGCGCATCATGATATGCTTCATCCATCGCCATCCTTCTTCGTTCCGGTGGTGCAGAAAAAACGTTTCGGGGATATAGGTCAGCGCCTCGATATTGTCCGGCATGTCGTCGCCGGATTGCAGGCGGTCCCCGATGAAATCCAGATACGCGTTCGCCCGCGCCGAGCCGGCCTCGACGATGCCCTTCATCGGCATGAACCAGGAGTTCTCCTTGCCCCACCCCGCGACCGCTTCGCCGCTCGCGAGGTAGCCGCGGCGATAACTCTCGGCATCGTCTCCGCCCCATTCCTCGTTGAAATACGCCTTGAGAGCGTCCGCTTTTCGGGAGAACGTATCGGCCAGCGCCGGCTCGCCGCGCAGCGCCGCGATCCGCGCGTACGCATCGTACGCCCTGTACTGGGCCGCGATGGCGTCGCCGGCTTCGATCAGCGGCGCGTCGGGGGATTCGTTGTAGGACGCGGCGCCGGCGAAAATCCCCTCGCCCGTCCCTTCGGCCACGCCGTTCGGGAGCCGGTCGTCGTGAAGCGCGACAAAATCTGTCACCGCCTTGGTGTAGAACGTCCACAGGACCTCGTCCTCCACATACCGCCGGTCGCCCGTCCATCGGTACAGGACCTCGGCCTTTTCCACCAGTTCGAAGACCGCCGGCACCTCGCGCACGAAATCCGTGTCTCCGCGATAATCCAGCGCGAAGGGCGAGCCGTCGAAGTTGATCGCCCATAACGGAAACCACCGCTTCCCCTCGTCCGCCGAGGCGGCGAAGGCTCGCATCATGGTGAAGTTCTCCTCGCCGAGCCCGAGCAGGTGGGCGCCCGTTAGTTGGTGGGCGAAGTCGCGCGAGTAAAAGGCAGACCTGCCGGGGTAGCCGGCCCAGTACGTGGGCAGGTAGGCTACCGTGTCCCGCCCGGCCCCACGCTCCCAGACGTCGACCGGACCCCTTTTCCCCGTTTGCACATAGGATAGGGCTTTTTCCCTCGCCCAGTCGAACGCCGCGACGAGCGAGGTGTCGGACGACACGATCTCGATCCCGGCGCGCTCCGGTTCCCGCGCGCATCCGAGGAGTCCCATCCCCAGCAGGATAAGGGTCGACACGGCCAGCCGGCGGGTCGGGGTTTGCTGCTTCCGCGTTTTCATCCAGCTTTCCGGGAGCCGTTCAGCTCATTTCGGGGCTACCGATCCCCGGGCCTCGCGCCGGCCCCGTGATGGGTCAGCGCCAGATCGATCCAGTACAACAGCTCCCGCTCGGTTTGCACCGATTCGGCATCGACATGCACATACCCCCTGATGGGGCGGCCGCGCATCACCACCGTCCGGCACCCATCGCGCTCGACGGCCTGGTCGTGCAGGGCCGGGTCGATGCGACACATGATGCGTTCGGCGCGCGCGTTCACGCACATCTTGCCATCCACGAGAAACGCGATGCTGCCGAACATCTTCTTCTCCCGGACGCCCGGCACGTGCTGCATCACCTCGCGCACGCGGTGCACGAGCAGGTCATCGGTCTTCATCAGGGCGTCAACGACGCCAGATAGGCTACCACGGCCGTCATGTCGTCGATGGACAGGTGTTCGATCTGCGGCTTCATCAGCGGCGACCACGTGCCGGCCCGCGCGCCCGTCTTGAAGTCCATCAGCTGGCGCATCATGTAGCTCGGCGACCGGCCGGCGATGCCCGGCACGGGGCCCATACCCCGCAGGTCGGCGCCGTGGCACGTGGCGCAGGGGACGCCCCCGGGCGCCCCGCCCGTAACCAGCAGGCCGCCCTTCGCGAGGCTGCCGACCGGGACGTAGACGGTGAAGTGCGATCCGGAATCCCGCATCTCGAACTGCTTCAGATTGTCGGGCATCTCGACGATGCGGTCGCCGAGCGGCTCGGTCCCGCCGGCGGGGTCTTTGGCGTACACGAGGCCGGCGATGACGGTCTTCGGAATCGTCTCGGCCTCGACGACCTTGAGGATCGGCTCCAGTTTCAGCGCGGAAAAATAGGCGGCCGCGGCCTGGACTTCCTCATCGGTGATCGCCCGCCCGATCTGGGTCATGTCGTGGATCGGCTTGCGCTGCGGCGCCGAGAACATGCGGGCGCCGCTCTTGAAGTCGGCCATCTGCTGCACGATGTACGCCGCCGGCTGGCCGGCGATGGGCGCATTCTCCGGCCCGCCGGTGCCTTCCGCCCGGTGACACGAACCGCAGGCCCATACTTCGGGCTGCCGGCCGTTCAGCACCACATCGGGCAGCGCCGGATGATGATCGGGGTGCCAGTCCGGCGAAAAGAACAGGTTGCGCGCATGCTTCATCGTGTACGTCTCCGAGCTGTTCGGGACGTGATACGGCTCCTCGTTGGTCGGCTCGCGAGGGAAATCGGGATTCCACAGCGCGGCCCAGAGCGGGAAGTCCGGGGCCCATTTGGACGGTGGCGCCGCGTTCTGCGCGGCGGCCGGCGCGATGACGAACACGAGAGCTATGAGCCCTGCAACAAAGGCCAAACGGCGAGAACCCTTCATGCGAAGCACCCTGGTAGATTATGGCATCGTTTCAAGATAATAGGTGGGGGGGCATGATGCTACAGGAACATCGTGGCCTTCCTGTGTCTGATTTTTCGCTCGCGACAGGTCGTGAGCAGCCCTGGAACTGAACGATGGATCGCCCGGATCAACCGGCACTCCGCACAAACTCCATCGTCCAGTTCGTCTCCCAGCTCTCCCCTCCGTCGGCCGAGAAGGCCTGCTCCCACGTCGGATTCCCGCCCGGATGGGCCTTCCAGATAAATCGCACCTTGATGGGGCGTCCGTTGAAGGTGTCGTCCGCATAAAACACCCCGACGCCCTCGGTGAACGAACCGATGACGGGTGTATCGAGGTGGTGCGGATTCCGGCCGTCGAGCCACCAGATGGCCCAGGTCCGGGTTTTGGTGTCGAAGGAGCGGAAGGCCGCCGCGCGAACACCCCCCTCTGGAAACGAGAGCACGTTGTCCTCTACGTTGCCAAACCCTTCCAGGATCTTCCGGGTCGAGGAGCGGCCGGCGAACGCGGTCCACTCCGTGCACCCGGCCAGCCGTTCGTTGAGCCGGCGGTGGCGAACGCGCCAGTCGCCCAGGATAAAATCGAAGTCATTCGGTGTGCTACCGGAGTCGGAGTGCGGCATGGCGGCCAGAGCGGTTTGGGTGATGGGGATCCCGGAAGTTACCGCGCGCACATATCTTGCACAATAGATCCTGAACAATCTATGGCCGCCTCCTCAGGGGCATGCCTCCCGCTTGCCCGGCATGGCCGGCCCGTTCAGCCTGATCCGGTTTTCGGGCAGGAAATCCCGCTCGGCCCCTGACGCGCGTCCACGTCGTGGCACTGTCTGAGGGTGCTTCAGCCCGGGCCTAGAACGTGAGCTGCGTCAGGTACTGGAAGCTTGTCCAGACCGTATTCGCCGGCCCGGCCGGGTTGGTCGGGTTCGGCTGGCCTTCCACCGCCACGTCGTCTCCCGCATCGTCGCGCTCGATGAAATACAGGTGCCGCGAGGGGTCGTCGAGCCCAGAAAACAGACGCGGCCAGTCGATCGTGCCTTTGCCGACATCGGCGAAGGTGAAGCGATTGCCGGCCGCAAGCGTCCCCGGCTTCGTCTCGCGCGGACCGTCCGCGGTGAACCAGAAGTCCTTGACATGGAACAGGGGAAACCGGTGTTGATGGCGCGGGACCCATGCGTAGATGTCCTCGCCGGCTATCGCCGCCCACGCGAGGTCGAGTTCGAAATGGACGTGCTCCGGATCGGTCTCCTCGAGGAGGATGTCGAAGATAGGCTTCCCGTCGAAGCGGGTGAATTCGCCGTCGTGGGAGTGGTAATAAAACGAGAGCCCGGCTTCCGAGGCGGCCCGGCCCCAGGTGTTGAGCGTGCGGGCGAACTGCCGGAAGCCGTCAACGGTCAGCGGGACGTTGTAGTAGTGGCCGGTGCCCACGAACTCGAGCCCCAGCGCCCGGGCGTCGGCGAAGATCGCCGCGCGGCCGGCTTCGTCGTACCACGCGTTCTCCCCGTCCATCGTCCGCGGGCCGAAGTGGTTTCCGGCGATGTGGATGTTGTAGCGAGCCGCCATCGCGCGAAGCTCCGCCGGGGTGTGGCCCATGAATACGCCGGCCAGTTCGACGTTCTCGACGCCGATGTCGCGCAGCAACGCCAGGGCGCCCTCGAAACCCAGCATGCGCTCATCGAGCAGGTTGCGGACCGTGTAGATCTGGACGCCGATCCGGCTGGCGGGGATGCGCCGCGCCGCGGGCTCGATGGAGGTCTGCGGCGTGGCCAGGGCGGCGGGGGCAGCCATCGCCCCGAGGCCGGCGGCGCCGGCGCTCGCGAGAAAGCCGCGGCGTGAAACAGGGGTTCTGCGTTGCATGGTGGGTCTCGGTTGAATCAGGACACGCTTCAGTGGAAGAGCGCCTGCATGAAATGATACAGGCTGTGCTTCCAGTGGGTCGCGTCGTGGGCATTCCCGTCGACATGCCATACGTGCGGCACCGCATGCTCCTTCAGGTACCCATGAACGCCCTGGCTGATGCCAATCAGGCCGTCCTGGTTGCCGCACGAGAGCATGAAGTACTTCAGCTGCGACGCCACCGCGGCCGGATCGGGCATCAGCTCCGCCGGCGGCTTCGTGTTGGGGGCCGACGAGAAGGCGCCGAGCCACGCGAAGGTATCCAGGTGCGCCAGTCCGAAGTTCAGCGTCTGCCCCCCGCCCATCGACAGGCCGGCCAGCGCGCGGTCTTCCCGGCGCGGCGAAACGCTGTAGCGGGTCTCGATGGCGGGGATGACGCCCTCGAGCAGGTCGTCCTCGAACACCGCAAACGCCGGCGCCGACGCGAAGACGTTGCCCTCGGCGCGGTCGTTCTTTTGCGCGCGACCGTTCGGCATCACCACGATCATCGGCTCCGCCTTGCCGTCGGCGATGAGGTTGTCGAGCAGGACGCCGGGCGTGGCGAACCGCTGCCATTCCGTTTCATCGCCGCCGATGCCGTGCAGCAGGTAGAGCACCGGGTATGTTTTATCCGGCGAATAACCCGGCGGCACATACACGAGCATGTGACGGATCGTGCCGACGGTTTCGGAGGCGTAGGCGATCATCTCGAGTTTGCCGTGGGGAATCCCGTCGCGCGGCGTGTCGATGCCGGCCGGCGGTTCGGGGAAGGCCGCCACGTCGTCCTCATGGAGCACGATGGGGCCGCCGAAACGCCTCGGCTCGCCGTTTCCATCCTGCGCATAACCGGTCAGCGGCAGCGCGAGGACGATCAGCCATGCGGCGAGAAAGCGTCGCATCCTGGCATACGAAGGGGGAATCATGGTCATGAGGGTGTCGTGGTTAAGGGGGCCCCTGACATTCGTGCGCACAAACTACGTATCGAAGCGCCGGCGGGCAACGCGGCGGGCCGGGCGTCCTCAAACGGCCGGCCGCAGCGCCGTCTAGTCCGCGTCGGGCCGGAGCCGGCCCAGCATGTGCAGGACGATGACGTGGTAGCAGATGCGTTTGTGCAACGTATGCCGGCTCATCTCGCTCAGCAACAGGCTCAACGCCGCCATGACGATGAACACCATGCCGAGGGTGGATTGCGAACCCAGAAAACTGACCAGCGCGGCGAAGGGAAACACGACGTACAGATTCCGAAAGAAATCGGCCGACGCGATGACGGCATTGATGTCGGCCATCGCCTCGGGCGAAACGACAATCAGCACCGAGCGGCACCACTGATAGATGCTGATCGCGTACGAATCGGTGGCCCGGCCCAGATCCTCCCGGATGCGAAACACGGCGTTCCACAGCTCTTCGTTTTTTTGAAGCCAGGTGTTCGAGCTCCATAACTTGTCGATGTACTCGGCAAGCCGCGCGATGACGTGGCCCGAAAAAAACGAAAAGAACAGGAGCGCGAACCACGCGCCGTTTCCGTCGAGCGGCACGATGCGCTCGACGAACGACGGATAAACCGCGTACACCGCGTACGACAGGATCGCGCCCGGGACCAGGACCGAGAAGAAATCGACGATCCCCAGAAACAGATCAGCAGGTTTGTACATGGCCCTCTTCCCCCTTTAGCGTGGAAGGCATTGCGGAAACCCGGGCGGTCTTCCGGCTACAGCGTGGGTTCGCCCGCAAGGTATCCCAGCGACTTCAGGAACAGGTCTGCCTCGCGCACCGTGTGGTAGTAATACGGATTATCCCCGTCCCGATAGTTAAAAAAGCCGTGGGGCTGTTCGTCGTACAGGTGCACGTCGCACCGGACGCCGGCGCCCTCCATCAAGGCCTCAAACCGCGTCGCGGTGGCCACAGGAATGAGGGCGTCGGCCGTCCCCAGGAAAAGCACGGTCGGCGGCGACTGCGCATCGACGTTGTGCAGGGGCGAGAAGGCCGTGTATCGATCCCCGATCCGCTCGTAGCCGTATCCTTCCGGGCCGTTGTCGATGACCGGATTGAACAGGACGAGGGCTTGCGGGCGACTGCTCATGTGCAGGTCCTCGCCGGCCGCGTCGAACGCGTCCAGCATTCCCGCAGCCGCCGCGACCTGTCCGCCGGCCGACCCGCCGGCGGCCACGATACGCTCGGGATCCACGCCCAGCTCGCCGGCATGCGCGCGCACCCAGCGGATCGCCGACTTGCCGTCTTCGACGCTCTCGAACGGCGTCGTGCCGTGGCGGCTCTTGATCCGGTATTCGGCGGAGATCGCCACCATCCCGCGCGAGGCGAAATAGCGCGCGTGTGGAAAAAATTGTTCGGGGCTCCCGTTTACCCACCCTCCGCCGAAAAAGAATACGATCGCGGGGGCGCGCGAGGATGAGGTGTCAGACGGTGGGTAAAACACATGCAGCCGCAGCGTGTCCATCCCCACCACCTTGTAAACCTCGATGGCGGTGGTCGCCTCCTGAGCGGAGGCGGGAGACACCGTAGCACCCATCAAGAGGGCAAACACCCACAAAACAAACCTGCGGCTATGGAAGTGGGGCTTGCGCATCGGGATAGCCAGTGCTCATTTCGCTTCGTTTACGGAACGATGATAGGCGACGAGCGCGTTGGCGTGTCCGTGCCCGAGGTTGTGTTCGGCCTTGAGCGCCGCCACGCGTTCCATATGCTTCAGATCGGTCATCCCATCCAGTATCGCCATCCAGTGGCTGATGGGTTGCCCGTACGTCTTTTCGATGGACGGGAAATAGGAGGCCGGGCCTTTGATTTTCGACGAATCGGTCATCGTGTTTAGCTACGTTCTGGACTCATGTTACGCTGACATGACGCACGTTATAGAGGTGATTTATGGGTAGGGGGACGGGGTGCAAGGTGCAAGATGCAGGATGCAGGATGCAGGATGTTTACCGAAAAACCGTCCGTTTTATCGATCATCCGGCATCCTGTATCCTGCATCCCTGTATCCTGCATCGCAAGACTTGAGGCTATCGAGCGTAAGATCAGTCATGTTAGTGAGTCATGCCAGAATCTTTTCCAGCGTGGCGGGCTCGAGATCCCGCCTGTAGAAGCGGAGGAACATATGCGTATCCGGTTCCTCGCCGGACAATCGCTGATTCTGGAGCTGCGCTCGAACGAGTGCACGTGCCGTTTCGAACATACCCGACGCCATGCGAAGCCGCTCGGCACCCGATGTACGCCTCATCAAGTCTCGATAAACTTCGGCTATTTCTTTCGACGTATCGTTGATGCCCGCACCTCGTTCAGAAGTTCTGCACGAGCGGGCTGGCTGGCCCAACGCTCAATATACGGCCCGAAGAGCGCTGGCACGTCACCGATCATGTTTCGCACATCGATGCCCAGACCCGATGAGAAACGGGTATCCCTACACGCCGGCCTCGACATGCCGCTTGAAGTTGTTCAGGATCGCCTGCCAGCCGTCGCGCTGCATGTCGAGTGGGTGCTCCGTCTCAGCGTCGAACGTAACGCGGACCCGGACGCCGTCCGGAGCATCGGCGAACTCGACCACGGCCTTGCGGTCGCCGAAGTCGTACGCGATCCGTTCGTGCTCGACGATCTGCGTATACGTGCCGGCGAAGTCAAAACCCATGCTCCCATCCTTCGCCTCCATCCGGGAGGAAAAGTCCCCGCCGGCCCGCAAATCGACCGTCGCGGCGGTCGTGTGCCAGTCGTCGGAAGCGGCGTTCCACTGGATGATGTCCTCGGGCGTCGTGTAGGCGTGCCAGACCGCCTCGATCGGCGCGGCGACGGTGGTTTCAACGGTGATTTGCATGCGTGTTCTTCTCCATGATGTGTGAGCGGCTGCACGCCGTTGCCGCGAAAAAGAAAGCAAGCGTACGCGAATCACTCGGTTTCGATCCGTTCCTCCAGCTGCGTCGGGCGGGCCACCATCTCGGCCTGATGCCGCGCTACCTCGGCCGCGATATCGGCCAGGATGTCGGGGTGCCCGGCGGCGACGTCGTACTGCTCCGACGGATCCTCGTCGAGATTAAAAAGGAGCGGCGGGTCGTGCTCGGCGCGCTGGTTGTCGGCCTCGTATTCCCACTGGGTGATGTAGTGGGCTTTCCACGGGCCCTTCCGCACCGCCTGGAGCGTCGTCCCCCGGTAGTAGAAGTAGGTGTCGTGGATCTCGTGGTCCGTGTCGCCCCGGAGAATCGGGAGCAGACTGCGTCCGTCGATGACACGGTCGTTCGGGAGCGCGCGGCCGGTCAGCTCCAGCGCGGTGGGCAGGTAGTCCATCGTGGTGGTGAGGGCCGCGCTGACCTGCCCGGGCGCGATGGTACCGGGCCACCACGCCACCGAGGGCTCGCGCATGCCGCCTTCCCACGTCATCCCTTTGCCGCCGCGCAGCAGTCCGGCCGAGCCCCCGTGCGTATCGAAGACGAGCCAGGGTCCGTTGTCGCTGGTGAAGAAGACGAGCGTGTTTTCGGCCAGCCCCTCCTCCCGCAGCGCATCGAGCACCTGGCCGACGCTCCAGTCGACCTCCTCCATGGCGTCGCCGAAGAGCCCGCGCCGGCTCACGCCGGCGAAGGCATCCGACCGGAACAGCGGGACATGCACCATGCTGTGCGCGAGATAGACGAAAAACGGCCCCTGTTTATGCTCCTTGATGAAGCGGACGGCCTCCTCGGTGTAGCGCCGGGTGATCGTCGTCTGGTCGGCCGGCCGTTCGATGATCTCCTCATCCCGCATGAGCGGGACGTTCCAGTACTCGACCTTCGGCGCCCAGAACGCCTCGCGCCCACCGTCCACCACGCGGTCCATGTCGTTCGAATACGGGATGCCGTAGTAGTAGTCGAACCCGTTGCGCGTCGGCAGGTACGGCGGCAGGTGGCCGAGATGCCATTTGCCGAACGCGGCCGTGGCGTAGCCGCTTTCCTTGAGCGCCTCGGCGATGGTGATCTCCTCGGCGGGGAGGCCGAGCTTCGAATCGGGGAACAGCACGCGCCGGCTGTTGCTCGCCATGCCGCTGCGGATGGGCAGGCGCCCGGTCATCAGGCCGGCGCGGCTGGGGGTGCACACCGACGCCGCCGCATAAAACGAGGTAAACTTCATCCCCTCCGCGGCCATCCGGTCGAGGTTGGGCGTGTGGATCGTCGGGTGGCCGTTGAACCCGACGTCGCCGTAGCCGAGGTCGTCGGCGAAGATGATGACGATGTTCGGCGGCGAAACGGACTGTCCGTTCAGGGAGGAGCAGCCGGGGAGCAGGGCCGGCAGGAGGAGGAGGGCGAGGAGTCCGAGGGGGCGGGTCATGGCGGTGCGGCGGGGTTGGTGCGGGATACCGATCCAGGGAGTATAGGGGTTCGACCGATCAGAAACGCGCACTGGAGCCTACACCCATGCGCTTGTCGGGTCGTGGAGCGTATGGGGATAGGGGGAGTTTGGGGGGCAAGCTCACACCGATACCCCGAACCGCCCTACGCTTCTCACGGTCAAATCTAGAATGCGATTGCCTTACCAGGTTCACCGCCCGATCAGCCACTGCTCGACGAACCGCAGGTTGACCACACCGGCCTCTATGGCTGTCTCGCCGGCCGCACCGACCAGCAGGTTGGTGGGATACATCCGCAGGTTCACCCGGTCGCGGAATGCGTCCGTGATCCGCACCTGCTTCCACGTCGCGCCAATGGCATCCAGATAGGCTCGGGCCGCTTCCTCGTCACTCGAAGAGAGCACGCCGACGATCAGCAGCTCCTCGGGCGTGTGCAGGCCGTCCGCCTCAATCAGCATCGGCATCTCCATGCGGCACGGCGCACACCACTCGCCCCATACATTGAGCAGAAGCGGCCGGCCGCGCAGGTCGGCGAGTCGCAGCGTGTCGCCGTCCAGCGTGGGCATCTCCAGGGCCCAGAAGGCCGAATCCAGATCGATCGTTCCCCGTGGCTTCATCTCCGCCGCATCGTACGCGGCCTTCTGTTCCGCCAGGTAGTCCCCCGTCGGTAGATCCGACACCTCCACAAAGCGGACGCCGCGACCATATGGATCCACATGGCTCAACCGGTACCGCCGCCCGTCGATCTCGAACACTTCGTTGAGCTTGAAGACATGCGCGCTGTCGCCGGTATGGATCAGCCGGCCGTCGCGATCCAGATCGACCAACAGCAAATCCTCCTCGTCGTCGTACCGGCCGTTCACGTTAAAATCGAAGACGCCGACAGCGAGTGTGTCGCTGTCGCGAGCCAGCATCCCACGCGCCAACACAGGCCGCTCGTCAAACAGAAACGTCCCTTTTTCTCCGCTGATGTTCATCAGATTCTTGAACATCGGCTTCAGGTTGCCATCTTCATCCATCATGCCGGCGAACCAGGCCTGACTCAGCTGTCCGGTCCGCACACCGGTCGGTATGTGCAGCACGGTCCGGTGCGTGACCTGCATCGGATCGTTCGGCGCAACGAGTGCAAAGGTGACCGCGCCCGTGCTATCCGCGAGCCGTTGCGGAGGGCCATCGTTGCGCAGGTCCTCGTCGTTATTGAGGTCGGCGTAGAGGAGCAGTCCTCCATCATAAGGCACCGTCAGAATCGAGAGCGTAAAGTCGCCCTCGTGGCCGGCGACGTCACGACTATAATAGAGCGTCAGGTAGCGGGCGCCAGTGGTGTCGACATCAGGGAGATAGAGCGCTTCTTCGGGCTTCGATCTCATCCCTTCGACATGCACTCCTTGGCGGTCCAGGAGTGTGCGGGTTTCGCCGAACGGGACGAATAACTCCTCCGCAGGCTGAGGGAGCGGAGTGAGTTCTTGCGCGATAGCCGGCAGCGTAAGGAGGAGCAGAGCGGAGGCCAGATACCCGACGTATATCTTCATATCCCCATGAAGGTTTTGTACGAAACCCGATTATTCAACTTATGTCAAACAAAGGCCTAGATACGACACTCTTAAAAAGTTATGCCAGACTCACTTAAGGTACGGAAATTCGGAGGCTCCCTCGGCGTCATTCTCCCGAAGACCATCTCGGATGCGTTCGCGCTCCAGGAGGGCGACGAGCTGTTCATCTCCGCCACCGCCGAGGGCATTACCATCTCGCCATACGACCCGGAGTTCGCTGCCGCGCTCGCTGACGCCCGCGAATTCATGCGAACGCATCGCGACACCTTCCACGCCCTGGCGAAGTGAGCCCCTCCGTGGAAGAACCGATCTGGCTTTCGACCATTCAGGTTCGTTTGCTGCATGCTGAATCGCTGCGATTGTTCGGCGGCGGCACCGGCTTGCGCGATGAGGGCTTGCTGGAGAGCGTCCTCGCACGTCTACAGCAGCGGTTCGCCTATGAAAAAAGCGTCGACATTGAGACGCTTGCCGCCGAGTATGCATACGGCCTTGCTCGCAATCACCCCTTCGTGGATGGCAACAAGCGGGTGGCCCTTCTTGCGATCAGGTCCTTTTTGTAAATGAATGGCTTCCGGTTCTTCCCGAATCCGGTTGAAACTGTCACGGTCATCGAGGGCCTAGCGGCCGGTGAAATCGAGGTGCCGCAGGTATCTGCATGGATACGTGGCGATTCATCTGCAAGGCTCCCAGAGTAGGCCCCAAAGCGGGCGCTCTGTTTCACTTTGGTCATCCCCCCCTACACCATCGGCTCGGCGCGGCTACAGAGCTGGATGGCCATCCCCCAGGGATCCCGGAGCATGGCGAGCGCGTCGCCGGCCGGCGTGGTCTGGGCAGAGGCCGGCGCTGCGATGAGCACCATCAAACACGTGAAAAGTGCCATCCACATAGCCGCTCCGGTATTCAACATTATCGATCGGTACCAAAAAATGTCATCTCGACCGAAATCGCCATGTTATGGCGATGCAGCGGAGAGACCTCCTCCTGTTCAGCGAAACCTATTGACTACACAATGTTTGCCCTCGATTGGGAGGTCTCTCCGCTACAGCGCCGGCATGGCCGGCGCCTTTGGTCGAGATGACATTGATTCATTAGGGAACAAAACGCCCCCCTACACCATCGGCTCGGCGCGGTGGCAGAGCTGGATGGCCATCCCCCAGGGATCCCGGAGCATGGCGAGGGTGTCGCCGGCCGGCGTGGTCTGGGCGGGCCCGACGACCGTCGCCCCAGCGGCCACGAGCGCCGCGATCGTCGCCGGCACGTCGTCGCAGACAAACGCCAGGTGCGCCAGGAGCGGATCCATCGCCGCGTAGTCCGGGACGGAGATGCGCGGGTTGTTGTAGATCTCGATCATCACCCGGCCGGATCCGTCCGCCAGGAAATGCGCGTTCGCGTTGTTGTGCAGCAGACGCGTGACGGTGAAGCCGAGGTGCTCGGCGTACCAGGCGGCCGTCGCGGCCGGATCAGCCACCTGATAACCCCAGTGTTCGATGCGCATGGGGGAAAGACCTCCGGTCAGGGGGGCGTTAGCTTGAGTTCGAGGTTGAGGACGATAAATTCGGCGGGCCGGGTGATCGCGACGAAGACGGTCACGCGCAGCAGCCCATCCAGGATATCCTGCGCCGTCATGGTCTCTCCCAGGCCCACGCGCACGCCGAAGGCGTCATTCGGCGTTGCGCCGGCCAGCCCGCCGGCCTTCCATATCCCCGTCAGAAAATTGGAAATCATGGACCGGACCGTCGCCCACGTGTTGGCGTCGTTGGGCTCGAAGACGAACGCCTTCAGCGCGATGCGGATGGATTCCTCCACCATGAGCATCGTTCGGCGCACGTTGATATAGCGCCAGTCCGCGCTGTTGCCGTCCAGCGTCCGCGCGCCCCAGACCAGCACGCCCTGGCCGATGAAGGTGCGGATGGCGTTGACGGATTTACCGGATACGGGATCGACGTTGAGGTCCTCCTGCTCGGCCTGCGAGATGGCGACGGCCGGCGACACGACGGCGTTCAGCGACACATTCGCCGGCGCTTTCCAGACGCCCCGGCTGTTGTCCACCATCGTGTAGAGGCCCGCCATCGCGGCGGCCGGCGGCAGCAGGTTGGCTTTTAGCCGGGCGGCATCACACATCTGGTGGAAGAGCGGACTGATCGCGAGGAGGTTGAGGTTCACTTCCTGCTGCTTCGCGGCGCGTTCGGCCGGCGACGCCGCGTCCCAGGTCGACGCGATATCGGCAATCGCCGCGGCCAGCTGCTTCACGGCGGCCGGCGCGCAGGGGTCGACCGCCTCGGGGACGCCCAGTTCCTCGCGCAAGAGGGCCTGCAACCGCTCGACGGGGGCGAAGGCGGTGTACAAGATCTCGTCGGGGCCCACGACGGTCGTGTTCAGCCAGGGGTAATAGGCCGCCCCGAAGTCCAGGTAGGCCGCACCCACGCCGGCGCGAAAGGCGTCGATGGCATCCCCCGAGGGGTCGTTACGCGGCCGATGACCGTCCCGGATGTCGAGGATCGCACAACGGTTTTTCATCCGCCCGCCGCTGTGGGCGAGCATGGCCCGGTGCACCGCGCTGCTTCCCACGGCATCGAGCCGCGTCGTTTCCGGAGCGACGAGCACGGTGACGTCGCGTTCGCGCTCGAGCGCGGCGATGCCGTCGCCGAGCCGGCCGGCGTCGATCGGCTCGGCGTAATCCCCTACCGAGACGATGTAGCAGGCGCCTCCCCCGTTTGCAAAGAAATGCCGCAGGCACCGGTGGAGGAGAAACAGGCCGTCGGTCTGTAGCAGCCTGTACGCCATGGCGCCGGCGGTAAAATCGGCCTCCGCAGGGTCCGCTTCCTCGATCTGAAAGCCAAACGCCGGGCTCCCGCCGAAGCAGGCCTCGTACTCTGCGAACGACGTGATGCGCCGGGGCACGCCGCGTAGCGATGTGCCGGCGTACGCCGCCCTCTCCGTATAGCCGACAAACGCCGGGACGGCGGTATCCACCGGCACGACCGTAGCGGGGAACGCGGACGTCTCGGTGATATACACGCCGGGTGTTTTGTATTTGGCCATGGCCTCAGAAACCGGGTGGTGTACAGGACTGCGTCCCTATCCTACGCAACGTCCGCCTCGGGTCCAAACAGAATGCGCGCCGCGTCGCTGGAGGCGGGGGGAGGAGCGTCACCGCAAACCCCGTTTTCAGCAAATATGCGCGTGATATTCACGCCCTCGCGGCACTCTTTCGGCACCGGGTGCGAACCATTCGGGCGTTCGTGCGTTAACTGGCCACTACACCCTGTTACTCTGACACCTCACTGATTCGGTATTTCGACTCCCCCGTTGGCTCTTCTACCCGTTGCTGGTTTAGACTCCACTGGTTGATCTTGATATTCGCGTTCAGTGGAGAAACACAACGAACAATACAATGGCTAACGGTAAAGTAAAGTGGTTCAACACCGAAAAAGGCTTCGGCTTTATTGAACCCGCTGATGGCAGCAAGGACATTTTTGTGCATCGCAACAGCGTCGCCGGCCTCGGCTACGACGAAGGTCTTCGCGATGGCGAAGAAGTCGAATACGAAGTCGAGCGCACGCCGAAAGGCCTGAGCGCGGCGAACGTGAAGCGCTTCAACTAGATTTTGCCCGGGATCATCTCCCGCGCACGATGTAGACAGGAAAAGCCCGGCCATGTGATGGTCGGGCTTTTTCTTTTTAAGGGCGTCGGGTACTGCGCGGATCGTCGATGTGGACCCCAAAAAATCGGCCCCGGCGCCGGCGTTTCCACCGGCGGCCGGGGCCGTCTCGATCGCTGACCAGGACCCGCGATTACTTCAGGTCGAACCGGTCCAGGTTCATCACCTTGTCCCACGCGGCCACGAAGTCGCGCACGAACTTCTCCTTTGCGTCCGATGCGCCGTAGACTTCGGCCAGGGCGCGGAGGACGGAGTTCGAGCCGAAAACGAGGTCGACCCGCGTGCCGGTCCACTTCACCTCGCCCGTCTTGCGGTCGCGGCCTTCGTAGACGCCCGAGCCGTTCGAGCCGGGTTTCCACACGGTGCCCATGTCGAGCAGGTTGACGAAGAAGTCGTTCGTCAGCGCGCCGGGCTTTCTGGTAAAGACGCCGTGCGTCGTCCCGCCGGCGTTGGTGCCCAGCATGCGCATCCCGCCCACGAGCACCGTCATCTCCGGAGCAGTGAGGGTGAGCAGCTGTGCCTTGTCGACCAGCAGCGCCTCGGCCGGGATGGTGTAGCGGCCCTTTACGTAGTTGCGGAAGCCGTCCGCGATGGGCTCGAGCACGTCGAACGCTTCGGCGTCGGTCTGCTCCGCCGAGGCGTCCATGCGGCCCGGGGTGAACGGCACCGTGACCTCGACGCCGGCGTTCTTCGCCGCCTGCTCCACGCCGGCGCAGCCGCCGAGCACGATCAGATCGGCCAACGAGACCTTCTTGCCGCCGGCGGCGGCCGCGTTGAACGTGCTCTGGATGCCTTCGAGCGTCGTGAGCACCTTCGACAGCTGTTTCGGGTTGTTGACGGCCCAGTCCTTCTGCGGAGCCAGCCGGATCCGGGCGCCGTTCGCGCCGCCGCGCTTGTCGGACCCGCGGAAGGTCGACGCCGACGCCCAGGCGGTAGACACCAGCTCGGAAACGGACAGGCCGCTCGCGAGCAACTGCTTTTTCAGGTCGGCGATATCCTTCGCGTCGATCAGCGGATGGTCGACTTCGGGGATCGGATCCTGCCAGATGAGTTCTTCGGCCGGCACTTCCGGACCCAGGTACCGCGCGCGCGGCCCCATGTCGCGGTGCGTCAATTTGAACCAGGCGCGGGCGAACGCGTCGGCGAACTCATCCGGGTTCTCCATGAACCGGCGGGAGATCTTCTCATAGATCGGATCGAACCGCAGGGAGAGGTCGGTGGTCAGCATCGCGGGTGCGATGCGTTTGGATTTGTCGTGGGCGTGCGGCACCGTGCCGGCGCCGGCGCCGTGCTTCGGCGTCCACTGGTGCGCACCGGCGGGGCTTTTCGTCAGCTCCCACTCGAAGCTGAAGAGGTTCCAGAAGAAGTTGTTGCTCCACTTCGTGGGGGTGGTGGTCCAGGTGACCTCCAGGCCGCTGGTGATCGAGTCGCCGCCGATGCCCGAGCCGAAGCTGCTCCGCCATCCCAGCCCCTGTTCCTCGATGCCGGCCGCCTCGGGCTCGGCGCCGACGTGCGTCGCGGGGCCGGCGCCGTGGGTTTTGCCAAAGGTGTGGCCGCCGGCGATGAGCGCGACGGTCTCCTCGTCGTTCATCGCCATGCGCGCGAACGTCTCGCGGATATCCTTCGCGGCGGCGACGGGGTCGGGGTTGCCGTTGGGGCCTTCGGGGTTGACGTAGATGAGGCCCATCTGCACGGCCGCGAGCGGGTTTTCGAGATCGCGTTCGCCGGAGTAGCGCTGGTCGGCCAGCCAGTCCTTTTCGGCGCCCCAGTAGACGTCCATGTCCGGCTCCCAGACATCCTCGCGCCCGCCGGCGAACCCGAAGGTCTTGAAGCCCATCGTCTCGAGGGCGACGTTGCCGGCGAGGATCATGAGGTCGGCCCAGGAGATCTTGCGGCCGTATTTCTGTTTGATCGGCCAGAGCAGGCGGCGCGCCTTGTCGAGGCTGACGTTGTCGGGCCAGCTGTTGAGGGGCGCGAAGCGCTGCTGCCCGCGGCCGCCGCCGCCGCGGCCGTCGCCGGTGCGGTAGGTGCCGGCGCTGTGCCAGGCCATGCGGATGAAGAGCGGGCCGTAGTGGCCGAAGTCCGCCGGCCACCAGTCCTGCGAGTCGGTCATCAGCGCCGCGAGATCCTTCTTCACGGCGGCGAGGTCCAGGGCATTGAAGGCCTCCGCGTAATCGAAGTCCTCACCCATCGGGTTGGACTTTTCGGAGTGCTGGTTGAGGAGTTCGAGCTTCAACTGGTTCGGCCACCAGTCGCGGTTGGAGGTACCGCCGCCAGCCGTATGATTAACGGGGCATTTGGGTTCGGTTGACATGGCTTCTTCTATCGTATGCGGGTGGTTTGACTGCGAGGTGGGTGCGCGAATTGAGGGTCGCGCTGGCGCCAAGGTACGGCCTGGAGGGGGGTACGTTCCTCCCTGTCGGCCGCCATGCGGAATTACCGGGAGTTCCGTACGCCGGCGTGCGTTCGGCCCTGACACGGCGCGGATCTGAACCCCTTCGACGCCTTTCTACCCGCTACCCGCTACCCGGCCACCTCAACCATCAGCCGATCCAGGTTCTGCTCGTTTGACGGCTCCACGATGTGGCGGACGCGTTCGGCGACATCGGCATCCGCGAACACCTGCTCCCACGTCACGAGCGTGCCCGCGCCGCGCGGTTCGAGCGCGACGGTCAACACGAAGTGCGGCGGCGAAACATGCCGGATCCGAACGAGGGTGTCGGGGACGATTTCCTCGAAAACGGACTCATTCGCATAGGCGGCGCCGTTCGGACCGTGCATCGTGAAGATCCATCGGCCGCCGGCCTCGAATTCGCAGATCTCGAACGTGTTGGTGAACCCGTCCGGCCCCCACCAGCGGGCGAGGCGCACGGGATCGCTGATCGCGGCGAAGACAGCGGCAGGCGTTGCGAGGATGTGACGCAAGGTGGAAAAGGTCGACATGCGGTTTGGAGAAAGATGCGGAATAGAAGCGAGCCCATCGGGCCGTACCAAGATACGGCGTTTGCGCGCCTGACGCAGGGTTGTCGATATTGGGTGGCGTGTTTCGCAACGAAACCTTTCGGGTCTTTGAAGACCCAAAAGGTCTTTTGACGTCGAGAAACCCCATGAACATCATCCTTTTCGGCGCCACCGGGATGGTCGGCCAGGGCGTGCTGCAGGAATGCCTGCGCGCCGGCGACGTCGACCGCGTCGTCACCGTCGGCCGCCAGCCGACCGGGCGCTCGCACGCCAAACTCCGGGAGATCGCCCATCCCGACCTGCTGGATCTCTCGCCCGTCACCACGCAGCTGGAGGAGTACGACGCCTGCTTCTACTGCCTGGGCGCTTCCGCCATCGGCCTCGACGAGGCCGGCTACACGCGCATCAACCACGACATGCCGGTCCACGCCGGCGCGCTGCTGGGCCGGCTCAATCCGGGGATGACGTTCATCTACGTCTCGGGCCAGGGCACCGGCAACGCGGCGGCCATGTGGAGCCGCGTCAAGGGGAAGACAGAGCAAGACCTGCTGGCGATGCCCTTCAAGGCCGCCTACATGTTCCGACCCGGCGTCATCCAGCCGGTAGACGGGGTGCGCTCGAGAACGGCCTGGTACAATGGGCTTTATGCCGTATTCGCCCCGGTCGTATGGCTGGCGCGCAAGGTCGCACCGGGCTACATCCTCAATTCGAAAGAGGTGGGGCTGGCGATGCTGGAAGCCGCCCGCAACGGGGCGCCCAAACGCATCCTGGAGCCACCGGATATCAGGGCGCTGGCGATGCAAGCCTAGATTTTGATGGGGAAGCATCACCCATCGATTTCGCGCTCCACACGATCCAGCAAGGTCTGGATGTCGGCTTCCAGTGCGGGGTACTTCATCTCATACTGCACGTCCCCCAGCACCTGGTACAGCAACAGATAATTCTCGAACGTCTGATCGTGCAACAGGTGCAGGTTGCTGTGGTTTGCCAGCGACCGGCCATCCTTCGCCATCGCGGTCCGTCCCGGATCGGCGAACATGGTCTTGAAGTCGATGTGGTCGATAAAATACTGGGTGATGGTGTTGCGGTACAACGCCAGCTCCGCCTCCTGTAACTCCACGTCGCGCATCTTGCCATCCCAGGATGCAATCTCCGTCTTGATGCTGTCGTTCGTGAGGTCGCTGAGCCCTCCCGTGCTCAACAGCTCGGTAAACACCCCGTGTTCGTACGGCAGCGCGATTTCGTCGGAGAACGACCGTCCTAAGAGCGTCGACAGGAAGCGTTCGCTCACGGTATCCGTTTCCGCCTCGACTAGCCGGATGAGCATGCGTTGCGCCTCCAGCGCTGCGGCAAGCCTGGCCTTTTCTCGATTAAGCGATGCGAGATTATTCCTGAGTTCACCACGGATCGCCACCAGATATTTCTGTTCGCGGGCCAGCGACTTTCGGTGCTCGTTCCAGTTGTTGACCTGCAGCGCGATCAGGATGCCGATGACGACGAGCACGATCTCGCCCAGGGCATACACGAGATACTTCGTGAACCGGTTCTCCACCAGCAGCTTCTGGCGGATGCTCCTGAAGAATCGAATCATGTGGGTCTGGACAGGTCAACGTGCGCAAAGATGCAATATATTGCGTCTCCATAGATGGCATCAACGGGCGTCCAATGACCGGCTCGGAGGGTCTCTACCCTATCACCGGCCGACCGCAGCGGCACGACACACCAGGTGACGCCGGATCACGCAGGAAGCACGAGTTGAGGCCGCGCCCGGTCCGGCTCGCCGGCGATAGGCGCCGGCACGCTCCCGACGCGCCTCGCACCCATCGCCCGATAAAACGCCTCGGCATTCGGATCCGCATCGATGCCCAGTTCGGCGATGCCGGCATCGCGCGCGAACCGGCAAGCCTGCTCGACCAGCGCGCGGCCGATCCCCCGTCGCATCCGGTCCGGCGACACCCATAGCGCCCAGATCTCCCAGGGCGTCGTGTCGGTGGCAACCTGGATGAAGCCGGCGGGGCCGGCGGCATCCTCCGCGACGAATACTGGACGATCTGCCAGCGTCCCGGGGTCGACGGTCAGGTCATCCTGCCAGGCGTCGAGCAGCTCCTCGGCATAGCCCCAGTGCGCCTTGGCGGCCCGGGCGATCCGGTTGAGGGTCGTTAACTCGTTCGGTCGAACAGGCCGTATGGCGATAGCGTGCCTCATAGCAGCCTCCCCAGTGCTCCGTGATGACGAAAAATTGTGCGCGAACGTCGAAAGCACCTCCCAGCGGACCTCATCACGCTACCGGCCGCAGCGTGATAGAAGAAGGCGGGAGCAATCACTCCAGCGACGGCAACACGGTGCGCGCACGCGCCCGCACGGGACTGTCGCGCTGCGCCGCCCGGGCCGGCAGCCCGTCCGGTGCGGCATCGAGCCCCGACATGAGTCTTGAAAAACGCCGGCTCGACGTGCTCCAGTAGCGCGCAAAAGACCAGCCTCCTTTCCGAAACACGACGCCGTGCCCGACCCAGACGCTCAGAGCCACCCCGTAAAACAAGCCTCGGTAGCCCCATTTTGAAAGACGACGCAGCGTGCTGCGGCGATCCTTGAGAAGCGTCTGCAACCGCTCGGCCTGAAACCGGATGTGGTGCGATTCATCGAGCAGGATGTCCCTGCACACCTGGGTGAGCAGGGGGCAGTGGGATGCTCTGGCGAGCGCGGCATAATAGAACTGGGCGAACAGCTCGACCGTGATCACGGTGATCGTCCACAGCTCCATGCTGGTGTTAAAATACCGCACGCGCCGAAACAGCCAGTCGCCGAGATCGAACACAAGCCGCGGCGCGCCGATCGCATCGAGGTATTTGCCGAGATTTTCGCCGTGTTTCTGTTCCTCCTGGATGAAGAGGGTGATGGCCGTCACGTAGTCGGGGTCGTCGACCCGCTCCGCATACGCGCGTGCGGCCCGGAGGAGGTGCGCGCCATCCGATGTCTCGCCGCGCTGCCAGGCCTGGAGCGAGCGAATCAGTTTTTTATCCCACGTGGTATCCAGAATGGCCGGAAGACGCCAGTTTATCCGGGTTTCCTTCAGGTTCTCGCGGAAGTGGTTGACCCACACCTGGGACGAAAGAGGAAGGCGGTATGAAGTCGATCGGTCCATGATGGTCGAAGTCTGTTGCGCGGTTCGGCATCCCGGCGATCCGGGCGATTCCGGCGCGGGTTACGGGAACAGGGGCAGGAGCAGCAGCAGCAGGACGCCCCATACGGCCGCCAGCCCGGCGACCATCCCCATCGACGCCCGGAAGACGGGCAGCCACGGCTGCAGGCGGTGCTTCCAGAGACGCAAGCCGACGGTCGACAGGATCAGGAGCGTCGTCACGTTCCAGCCGATCACAGCCAGGCGGTTCGGGGTCAGGCCGGCATCGAGCGCCCGACCGGCTACCGCCGCCAGGGCATACGCGTTGAGGATCAGGGTGAGCGCGCCGAGGGCCAGCACGCCGTACCGCAGCAGCGATCCTCGTCCGGCATCCAGCGGACCGGAAACGACGACGGTCAGCAGCACCAGAATCGCGACGATGGTCGCGTTATAGACCAGCAGCACCTCCCGCTCCTCGAACGCCTTCAGGAAATAAACAGGGATAAACCAGAGCACGTAGACGACCAGGACGCCGAGCGCGAGGGGCAGGATGAGCCGGGCCAGGATGCGCAGGGTGCGCGCCATGCCGGCCTGTTCGTCCTGCGCCGCCGGCGTCCGGGTCGCGTCGAAGGCGCTCCCCACCGCGAGCAACGGGATGGCGCCCACACCCCAGGCCACCACGACCACCAGCTCCTCCTCCGGCAACGCGATGCCCAGCACCTTGAAGATGCCGACGGTGAGACCGATGAACAGCACGCCGGCGCCGAAGAAAATCCCGCCCGTCAGCACGCTTTCGACGGACTTGACGAGGAAGCCATAAGCCTGCCGCTCGGGGTCGCGATACCCGAAGCATAGAGCAGCTCCGACGATCGCCCAGCACAGCAGCGG
Organism: Rhodothermales bacterium; assembly: GCA_041391505.1. Taxonomy (NCBI): domain Bacteria; kingdom Pseudomonadati; phylum Rhodothermota; class Rhodothermia; order Rhodothermales; species Rhodothermales bacterium. The sequence goes on along the minus strand of JAWKNW010000025.1, from coordinate 30,322 downwards.
GAGGTGGACCGCCGTCAGCTCCGCCACGTCGCCGGTCCGCGGGCTCAGCACCAGACCGACATACAGCGCCAGCACGACGACGGCCACGGCGGCCACCGCGTAGCGCGTCACGTTTTCCTTCGCGCGCTGCACCCAGGCCAGGTAGGCGAGCAGGCCCAGCGCCATCATCGGCCCCCAGCTCACCCAGAACAGCGTGGTGGCCTCGCCCGGCGCCGGCACGGGGGGCTGGCCTCCCGCGAGGAGGGCGCTCAGGACGCCGAGCGCCACACTTCCGCCGATGAGGGGCAGCCAGCGCCGGTCGCCGCCGGCGGCTTCCTTTTTGACGACCGGTACGTCGAGCCGGTGCGCCCAGGCTTCGAACAGCACGTCGCCCGGACTGGCTTCCGCGCAGTGCCGGAGCGCTTCCCGGAAGTCGGCTTCGCGGCCGGCTTCGCGGGCGCTACGGTAAAGTTGCTCGAGACGCGCGGGATCCCCGCTCGCCGCTTCGATGTCTTGTTGCTGTGTCATGGACGGCTCGTTGGTTTTCAGATAATGCGGCAGGACCTGACGTCCTTCCCGGGCTCGGCTCCTGTGCCGGCTCCCGATGTCCGGCCATTTTGCAGGAGTACCAACCCGGCCGTAATATGCCTCCATGGCTTGTGAGGGGCATGAGCGACATCTGAGCATTTCATAAGCATCGTGCAAGATTCCCTGATCTACCGCTTCGACGGCTTTACGCTCGACGTTTCCAACCGGACGCTGCTTCGGGAGGAAGAACGGCTGGACCTCAGCGCGCGCTACTTCGACGCGCTCGTCCTGCTCGTGCGGGAGCAGGGACAGCTCGTCGTCAAGGATCGGTTTTTCCAGGAAGTATGGGACGACGTGGTGGTGAGCGACAGCGCCCTCACACAGTGCATCAAGGAAATCCGCCGGCAGCTGGGCGACGACGTCGCAAACCCCCGGTTCATCCAGACCGTCCCCCGGCACGGCTACCGGTTCATCGCGGCGGTGTCCGTCGATCCCGGTGGCCCGCACGAAGCGGCGGTCGAGGACACGCCGCCGCCGGCCTTCCGGCCGTCACCCGAATCTCACGCCACGATACACTCCGCCGCCCGGCGCGACACAGCGTTTTCGGCGGCCATGGCGACGGCGCTCGCGTGCACGCTGGGGGGCACCGTCGCCGGTCTCGTGGGCGGGCTCCTCTACGGCTTCGGCCTGGCCTACTCGCCGGTGGATCAGCAGATCGGGACTGCCTCGGTGCTGGTCGTGCTGATCAGCCTGACGGGCTTCCTGGGCACCGTGGGCGGGTTCGGCATCGGAGCCGGAATGGCCGCGGCCGACCACGCGTCGGGCGGGGGGCCGGCGTGGCGGATCGTCGGCGCAACGCTGGGCGGCCTGCTGATCGGCGGAAGCGTGAAGCTGCTGGGCGTCGACGCGTTCAACCTGCTCTTCGGGCGCACGCCGGCGGGCATCACCGGCGGCATGGAAGGCGCCGCGCTCGGTTTTGCGGTGGGATTGGGCGCGCGCCTGGGAGGTGACGTCGACGCCGGCGTGTGGTGGAGGCCCGTCGTCGCCGCAGCGGCCACGGGCGCATGCATCGGCGTCCTGATCGCGCTGGCGGGCGGCCATCTGCTGGGAGGCAGTCTGGACCTCCTGGCCAAGTCCTTCGCGGAGTCGCGGCTCCAGCTGGACACCATCGGGCGGTTCTTCGGCGACGTGCGTTTCGGAACGACGACGCAGGTCATCCTCGCCGGCATCGAGGGGCTCCTCTTCGGCGGATGCGTGGTAGGCGCGCTCGTGGCGTCGCGCCGCGCGAAGGTCGGTTAACGGCCCCTACCTGCTGGCGCCGAGTGGTGCGGCCTCCACCAGCGCCATCGACATCCCCTTCAGCATCAGGGTATCCCCCCGAACCTCCCCCAGCAGATCGTGATCCTCCAGAAAACGCCGCGCCTCGGCCAACGACCGTACACCGAGCACCACGCTCCGAATCTCGTCTTCATCCGCCCGAATCACCCGGATCGCCGGCCCGGCTGATAGGGACCATCTCCCCAGGGAATCCGACGCCGGTGCGAGTAGCCGCTCCCACGCGGCATGCATCGCTTCCGCATCGCGTGCGCCGTAGACGATTTCCTCCGTCGCAACCACCCCGAGCGGCCCGCCATGAAGGGCCTGGAGCGCGTCGCGCAAGCTGCGCCGGCGGGCGGGGACGTCGTGCGTGTATGCGCAAAAAAAGACCTCGACCGCGTCGCGCGATACCTCCGGAAGCGACACGGTCGTCCAGCGCGTCTGCATCGTCCCATCCGGCTGCCGCGCGCGATACGGGGCCGGCGGGCCGTGACGGATGCCCCGGGCCTTCAACTCGGTCAGCACTTCATCGAGCGGCGCCGGCTCCAGCGCAAAGCCCGTAAATCGAGGCGCGCCCTCCTCCGTCTGGATGATCTCCAGATTGACATCCCCGATCGCTACGCCGCCGCTCACGAAGCCACCGTAGTCCGTCATCGGCCAGGCTACGGGAAGCCGCAGTGTATCCGTCAGCACCGCGAACAACCCCCTGGCCTCGCCGGAGACGAGTTTGATATGGTCGATCTGGCGGACGAGGCGCATGTCGGGATCGGGCGTGGGGGAAGTACAGGCCATCGGAAGGATGGCCAGGATCAAAACCAGCGGGCGACAGCCCGTCCGGCGGATCGTGCCGGGTGCGAGAATGCTCATGGTGGAATCTAGTGACGGATCCGTTCCCTCGCACGGGAGCCGCATGACATTGCCGGCATAAAGCGCTAGCTTCTCCAGGATGCGTCGCGGATGCACGCGATCTTCTAACCCCTAAACCCCGTGTCAGGGATGACTTACCGGCAAACGGACTACGCCAGACAGGCACTGCTCGCGCTCATCCTGGGCGCGGCGATCAACCTCCCCGCCCTCGGTCAGGAGCCGGTCCGCCTCGAAGCCGGCATGGTCTTCACCACCTCCGTCACGGTCGCGCCGGGCGTGTACCGCCTGCCGGCGGACAGCCTAGGCGCCATCCGCGTCCAGGGCGAGGGCATCGTCGTCGACTTCAACGGCGCGGTGCTCGATGGCGCAGCGGCGGACGCGACGCCGGACCAGTTCGCCGGGTATGGCATCGTCATCGACCGGTCCAGCCACGTCACGATTAAAAACGCCGTCGTGCGCGGCTACAAGGTCGGCCTCATCGCCTACGACACCCCGCACCTCAAGATCGATGGCGGCGACTTCAGCTACAACTACCGGCAGCGCCTCAAAAGCACCATCGAACGGGAGCATCTCGACGACTGGATGAGCTACCACCTCAACGACCACGACGAGTGGCTCGGCTACGGGGCGGCCATCTACCTCAACCGGTGCGATCGGCCGACCATCCGGGCGGTGACGGTGACCGGCGGGCAGAACGGCGTCATGCTGACCGACGTGAACCACGGCCTCCTCGAAGACAACGCGATAACCTTCAACTCGGGCATCGGCATCGGGATGTACCGGAGCAGCTACAACGCCGTGCTGCACAACCGGCTCGACTGGAACGTGCGCGGCTACAGTCACGGCGTCTATTACCGGGGCCAGGATTCGGCGGCGATCCTCGTTTACGAGCAGTCGACGCACAACACCTTCGCCTACAACTCGGCCACGCATTCGGGCGACGGGTTTTTCCTCTGGGCCGGCCAGACGACGATGGACGACGGCAGCGGTGGCAGCAACGACAACCTGCTCGTCGGCAACGACTTCTCGTTCGCGCCCACCAACTGTATCGAGGTCACCTTCAGCCGCAACACGATCCTCGGCAACCGCCTCGAAGGCTGCTGGCATGGCATCTGGGGCGGGTATTCGTTCGATACCGCCATCGCCGGCAACACCTTCATCGACAACGACGAGCACATCGCCATCGAACACGGGCAGGACATCGCCATAACGGACAACACGTTCGCCGGCGGGAAGCTCGGCATCTACACCTGGGCGCGCGACAGCCAGCCGGCCGACTGGGGCTACGCGCAGCATCGCGACACGCGCAGCCGCGACTACACCATCCATCGCAACCGCTTCGCCGGCGTGGCCGAACCCCTGCGCATCCTGAAAACCGAACCGGTGTCGGAAACGGAAAACCGGATCGTGGCGGAGGCGGACGAGGCCGCGCCGGGCCTGCCCGAGGCGCTGCCCGACTGGCCCGCGTCCCTCCCGCGCGGCCGGCGCTACATGATGGTCGATGCCTGGGGGCCGTACGACTTCCGCTCGCCCGTGCTCTGGCCCCGTTATCCCCGCGACGGCGTGCGGCAGGTGTTCGACATCCACGGCCCCGCCGGCGCCTGGCGCATCGCACAGACCAGCGGCGTCGATTCCGTTTCGGCGCGGAGCGGCTCCGTGCCCGATTCCATCGTGGTCTGGCGCACCGATGGACCGGTCGTGGACCTGCGCATCGACCTGGAATACGTCGGCGAAACGGTGACCGACCGGTTCGGGGTTGTCACGCCGGCCGGCACGCCGTACGTCTACCCCTACCGCCACTTCCATGCCGCCATCGACTGGACCGTCGACTTCTTCGCCTACGACGACGCCACCGAACCGCGCTCCCGGCCCGAGGCCTTCCGCGCCCTGATCGCCGGCACGCCGGCCTTCACCGACCACCCGACCGACCTCGGCTACCAGTGGTACGGCAGCCCGGGGCACGACCTGCCGGCCAACCACTTCGCGACGGTATCCACCGGCACGTTCGCCGTACCCCCCGGCCGCTACGTCCTCGACCTCACGAGCGACGACGGCGTCCGCGTCTGGCTCGACGGCACGCTCATCCACGACGACTGGACCTACCATCCCCCCAAACTGGAGCGCATCCCGCTAACCCTGAGCGGCCGGCACGAACTCCGCATCGAACACTTCGAGATCGACGGCTACGCCACGCTCGTCGCGACGCTGGAACAGGCGGCACCGTAACGACGCGGCATCGTGCGTCACACCGACAGCCGGCCCCGGAAGCCCCGCGCGGCGTAATAGGACTCCGCACCGTTGTGGTACACAAACACGGTGTCATACCGGCGGTCGCAGAAAAGCGCCCCGCCCAGTTTGCGGATGCGCTCCGGCGTCTGCACCCAGCTGGACGTTTTCCGGTCGAATTCCCCCAGTTCCTGCAGCTCCCGGTACTGTGCTTCGGTCAACAGCTCGACGCCCATCTCGGCGGCCATCTCCTGCGCGTTGCCGCCGGGCTTGTTTTCCTTGCGCGCATCGAGCGCCTTGCGGTCGTAGCACAGGCTGCGCCGGCCCTTCGGGCTCTCCGGGGCGCAGTCGCAAAAGACAAAAGCGCCCGTCTTCGCGTCGCGCCCGATCACATCCGGCTCGCCGCCGGTTTCTTCCATTGCTTCCAGGACGCCGAGTTTTTCGGGCTGCGCCAGCAACCGCGCGAGCACGTCGCCCCAGACGACCTCAGGGTGCCGGGGCATGTTGTGGGCGAAGCGATCCTCGAGGGTCTGGATGAGGGTGCTGTAGTCGGGTGCAGGCATACGGTCGTGGCGTTTCAGGGTCAGGACAAGCGTGGCAACAGGGATCAAGTCCCGTGTTCGGCGCGGGAGACCATTTCGTTGATCCAGATCGGCGCGAACGGGGAGGTGCAGCCTTTGGAAACCGGGTAGTCGCGATAGATGCCCAGCTCCTCGCCGATCGCGATGGCGCGCTCCCGGTGCGCGGGATGATGGATGCCGATGCCGCGCCTCCAGGTTGCCGGTGTCCCACAGCGCGAGGGCCAGCACGTGGTCGCTCTTGATCTTCGCGGCCACCTTCCGGATGTCGCCCCTCTTGACGCCGTACAGGTTGTCGCCGGCGCCGTTCTTCCGGTGCATCGCGCGGACTTTCTCGTTGCCGAGCGCCTCAAGCTGAGCGAGGGTTTCTTCCAGGGTCATCTATGCTTTCGTCAGAGTGGCCGAATCCGGATGTTGCGCCATCGGTTTTTCGCCCCGGTCGCCCAGCGGTCGGCGCCGCCGTGGACCTGGATGGCGATGGAGCCGGCGCGTCCCAGCTTCGCCTTTGTCTCTTCGCGGTCGTAGCGGGCATGGACGAAGGTCGCGGCGTTGAAGTCGGTCACCAGGGCGTCGTTGATCCAGACCTTGATGACCGGGTAGTCCCCCACGCACACGACGCGGATCCGGTTCCAGTCGTTGATCTGCCACGCCTTGAGCCAGTTTTCGGGGGAGATGGCGTAGGTCATGGGGTTTTCCAGGATGTTCGGGTTGGCTTCGGCCCCGAGCCGCGTGAGCTTACCGGCGGCGTCGGTGGTCCCCCGAAGCCGCAGCGACGCGGCGCCGAACCCGCCGATGTTCTCCCCGTAGATCTGCCCGACCACGCCGCCTTCGAGGTAGTCCACCATCACCTGGAACCCCTCGCCCTTGTCGGTCGCCCGCAGGAAGAGGCCGGAGTCGATGCCGAAGTCGGGGTTGATTTCGAGGAGCAGCTCGAAGTCGCCGAAGGTCCGGTCGGTCAGCAGGATGCCGCCGTTTCCGGATGCCGGCGGATCCTGCTCGCCGGTAATGGCGCCGTCCTCCACCTGCCAGTTTCCGCCGGTGCCGTGCCAGATCTTTTCCGGATTTTTGTGCCAGCCGGCGAGGGATTTCCCGTCGAACAGCGAGATGAAGTCGGCCTCATCCGCCCGGGTCTTGCTCGGGGTGATGACGGTGGCGAGGGAGAGCGCCGGCGCGAGCGTGGCGGATTGTTTCAGGAAGTTGCGGCGAGAGGGCATGGCGAACCTGGCGGGTTTTAAGGAAACGCGGTGCAGCTGATGGGTGAAAGATAAATCCATTCCCCCCAAACACCTAACCCCTGTATTCGACGGGCTTCTTCGTATCCCGGCGGCAGGTTCAACAGGATCACCTCGCGAACCCGTTCGAACGCAGGCCTGCGTCCCGCCGGCAGGGCATCGATCAACTCGGATGCGGTCCGTGGATTCACGACGCTCCTCCTGGATTGGCCACGGCCATTTTCCGGCCCGCCGGCCGGAAGTACCACGACAGCCCGGTTAGCACCAGCAGCAACAGCGCCGGCAGCATCTCGACCACCGCATCTCCGACGGCGGCATGCGAATAGATCGCTCCGGTCATGGCGAAGAAAAAGCCGGCGTAGGCCCATTCCTTGACCAGCGGATACCGCGGGAGCAGCACGGCTACAACGCCCAGGAGTTTCCAGATGCCCAGTAGCGTCAGCATGTACAGCGGAAACCCGAGATGCGCGATGCTGGCCGCGCCGCCCTGCCCCTCCTCAAGCTGGAGCAGTTGCACGACTCCGGTCGACACCATGCCCAGCGCCAGCCAGAGTGTGGCAACCCAGTAGATGATCTTGTTTCGCTTCGTCATAGTCGTCAGCGCAGGTTGCCTGCGACGGTTTGCAATCGGTTGTGCGCCATGTTGATGCCCGACGCGAACGGCATTTGCAGCAACTGATTCCGGAGAGCGGTCGACCGGAATACTATGTGCATGGTGAGCCTGCTGGTGTCCTCCGAGAGCGACTCGAACTCCAGGAACTCGAGCTGCGCGCCGAAGGGGGTATTCTCCATCTCGAAAGTCCGCGTGATTGTCCGATCGGGTTCGTACGCGTGGAAGACCCCGTTCATGCGGACAGCAATCACACCGTGGCGATCAGACGTTTCGAACTGCCAGCTTCCACCCTTCCAGTTCTCCAGCCTGACAACCCGCGTCCCCATCCACTGCTCGACGATTTCTGGCTCGACGTACGCCCTGAACAGCAGGTCGACAGGCAGGTCGAAATCGCGCGTGATCACCAGTTCCTGCCGGTCGTCTTCGGCGTGAACCTGCGTTTTTCGCTCCATCGTGGATTATTTGGTTTTATAGGCCTTCATGACGGCTTCGAGCTTGTTGAACCGCTCGTCCCACACGGCGCGGAAGGGCTCAATGAAGTCGGCAATCTCTTTCATTTTTTGCGGATTCAGGTGGTAGTAGATCTCCCGGCCGTTCTGCTCCTGTTCGAGCAGGCCGCATTCCGAAAGAATCTTCAGGTGCCTGGAAACCGTCGGCCGGGCCGTGTCGAAGTTGGCTGCGATCGCGCCGGCGGTCATGGCTTGCATGGCTACCAGCACGAGGATCGCCCGCCTGGTCGGGTCGGCTATGGCCTGGAATACATCGCGTCGTAGGTCCATCGTGTAGCTATTTGACTACAAATATATGCGTAGCCACATAGCTACGCAATAGAACAGAAAAAAATCGCCACTACCCGAGGGGGGTGTCGAAGCCGGCCCGTCAGATCCCGGCGCGCCGATCGACGACGGTAAGCGAAAAGCTCATGCTCGGCCGCAGCGGGATACCCGCGGCCAGAAACAGGCCGCACAGGTCTGCGTGCGGCAGGGGCGACGCCGCGATGCGGCCCTCGCCCTCGGGGCGCTGGACGAGGGGATGCGCTTCGAGCGCGCGCCAGCAGGCCACAAGCGTCGCAAGCGCCGCGGCGGCGTCCGCAAGCTGCACGACGAGGAGCCAGTCGATGTGCACCACCGGGGCCGGAACGCCGGCCGTATCCCGCGCGGGGAGCGGGCTGCTTCGCATGACGGGGTCGACCCGGGCGCGCCATGGCCAGACGAACACGCCCTCTTCCCCGGCGGCGGGAGGAGCGACGCGAACCGGCATCGCGGCGACGCCGTCCAACATGCCGGCGATTTCTGTCAGAAGGTGATCCATGACGCAACGATAGCTATCCATCCCCCGAAACCGGAGGGACGCCGGCGCAAAGATAGATATCGCGCGGGTTTTTTCCAGCGGCCGCCTCCTTCCGCATGCCACTGCCGAACCGACAGGCGCGAGACGAGTAGGCACCTACGCCGAGTACCTGAATGGGCGATGCCTGCGCGCCCGGTTGCCCCGCTTCCCCGATACGCGCAAGCCCGCGCGACGCATTCAGGTAGTCCTCTACGAGTCGATTCATTCCGCATACATACATGGTTTCACATACCGCGTCGTGGTCCCGTCGTCGATGGGCCGTCGCGCTTATAATCGGGCTGGCTCTGCTGACGAGCCGCACAGCACTGGCCCAGGACCCGATCCGCCTGGAAGGCACGTTCAAGGAGTACCACAGGATCTCCCTTCTCGTTACGTGCCCCGTAGCCGACTGCGGCGCCGTGTCGGCCACGAGCGACCCCAACCCGTTTACCGACTACCGGCTGCTGGTGATGCTCACGCCGCCCGGCGGGGGCGACGTACTGACCGTCCCCGGATTCTACGCCGGCGACGGGCGTGCGGAACGCTCCGAGGCGGACTCCGGCAATGTCTGGATGGCCTATTTCGCGCCGCCCGAATCCGGCGTCTGGTCGTATCGGGTGTCGTTTCAGACCGGGCCCGACCTCGTGATCGAAACCGGCGACGGAACGCCGGTCGGCCCCGACGGCGCGACCGGCACGTTCGCGGTGGGCGAATCCGACAAAACCGGTAGCGACTTCAGGGCAAAGGGCTTTCTGAGATCTTCGGACACCAACTACCTGCGTTTTTCGGGGTCGGGCGAGTACTTCCTCAAAAACGGCGCGGGCAGCCCCGAGAATCTGCTCCACTATCACGAGTTCGACAACACGTACCAGCAGGACACCATCCCGCGCATTCCGCCCCACCAGTTCGGGCCGCACGTCAAGGATTTTAGAGCCGGCGACCCGCTCTGGGGACCCGACCGGTCCAAAGGCCAGGGCGTCATCGGCGCCCTCAATTACCTGCACCGCCTGAACGTCAACAGCTACTACCTCATCGTCAATAACACCGCGTTCAACGGCAACGGGCAGGACACCGCGATCTGGCCCTGGCTGACGCCGGAGGCCGAGTCGCGCGACCGGTTCAGCATCGTCAAGCTCGCCCAGTGGGAAGTCGTCTTCAGCCACATGGACAGCCTGGGCATCTCCATCAACATGGTCACCCAGGATCGCCTCAACCAGTGGGATCTGGACAATGCCGAGCTCGGACGGATCCGCAAGCTGTTCTATCGCGAACTGGTCGCGCGGTACGCTCACCACCCGGGTATCGTGTGGAACCTCGGGGAGGAAAATTCCGCCACGACGGCCCAGATCCGCGACTATTCGAACTTTATCCGCAGCGTGGATGCCTACGACCATCCTATCGTCTCGCAAGCGAACGGTACGCTGGACGCCCACGAGCGGTATTACACCCCGTTGCTGGGTTTCCCGAATTTCGCCGGCGCCTCGCTGCAGGTGGGTCTGACGGATCTGGATTCGCTCGACATCCCGCAGTCGCTGCCGGGCCGCATCCATAACGCCGTACTGAAGTGGGTGGCGGCGTCGAACGCCGCCGAACAGCCGTGGGTCGTGACGCTCGACGAAATCGGCCACTGGAGCGACGGCATCGTGCCCGACGGCGACCGGCGCGATCCGACCAACCGGCGCGCCCGGCGCGAAGGGTTCTGGGGGACGCTGATGGCCGGCGGCGCCGGCGCCGACTGGTACTTCGGCTCCGATCCCTACGAATACAACGACATCTGGATGGAGGACTTCAGCTACCGCGAGGAGTTCTTCGAGCGGACGCGCGACGGCGTCGCCATGATACAGCGCAGCGGGCTGCCGTTCTGGGAGATGCACAACCTGAACGGCATCGCCACGGCCGCCAACACGTGGGTGCTCGCCAAACCGGGCGAGGCCTATCTCGTGTACTCCCCCTACCTGGAGCCGACGGAGCTTCTGCTGCCGGCGGGCACCTACGACATCCGCTGGTACGATGCGTTCGCCGGCGGCCCGCTGCAGGAGGGTACGCTGGCGGACGTCACGGTCTCCAGCGGCAACGCCTTCGTTTCCATCGGCGAGCCCATCGGGTTTACGGAGGATGCCGTCGCCGTGGTGACGCTGCGGCCTGTCATCGAGTCGATAGGCGACGAAACCGGTCCGGACCGCCCCAACGCGGTGCTGCACCCGAACTACCCCAATCCCGCCGGCGCGGCGACGACCATCGCCTTCGAACTCTTCGCGCCCGATCGGGTGACGCTGACGGTGTACGACCTCCTGGGCCGAAAAATCGACGTGCTCGCCGACGGCTTCCATGTACCGGGCGTCTACCGCTACGACCTCGACACCTCGAACCTGCCCGGCGGGCTGTACCTCTATCGGCTGGAGACCGGAAACGCCGTACGGCTGCAGCAGACGATGCCGGTGGTGCATCGCTGAGGGGCCCCTGGCCCATCGGGCGCCTCCCTCCTCGCCATACGGGCTCGCTTGTAGTTCTCGCTTCGTTTCGCGTATCTACGTACAAACCCATGCATGCCGCGGCGTGCATGGGTTTGCCGTTTCAGGTTCAAGGCGCGTTTACGTTGAACAGGAAACCTGGAGCTTCAAACCGTTCACGCTATCCGGCGCTCACCAACCCCGCCTCCAGATGCACGCGACCCGCTTCCCCGCCTTTCTGCTGTTGATCCTCCTGCTTCCATGCCTTTCCTGCGCGGAAGCACAGCCTGTATCGATCGGCATCGACCTGGACACGCGCATAGGCGCCATGTATCCGATGTGGGCGTACTGGGGCTACGACGAGCCGAACTATACCTACATGGCGAACGGTCGTAAGCTGATCCGGGAGATCAGCGAACTGAGCCCGGTGCCAGTGTACTTCCGGGCGCACAGCATGCTGAACACCGACGAAGGGCCGCGCGCGGCGCTGAAGTGGGGCTCGACGAACGCCTATACGGAAGACGCCGCCGGCAACCCGGTGTACGACTGGACGATCGTCGACCGGATCGTGGACACCTACGTCGAGAACGGCGCGAAACCGATGATGGAAGTCGGATTCATGCCGAAGGCGCTCTCCTCGAAGCCGGAGCCCTACCGCCACCACTGGTCGCCGGCGGACCCCTACGGCGACATCTTCACGGGCTGGGCCTATCCGCCGAAGGACTATGCGAAATGGGCGGAACTGATCTTCCAGTGGGTCCGCCACAGCGTCGACCGCTACGGAGCGGACGAGGTGGCGACGTGGTGGTGGGACGTGTGGAACGAACCCGACATCCCCTACTGGAAAGGCACCCGGGAGGAGTATTTCACGCTGTACGACTACACGGCGGACGCCATCAAACGCGCGCTGCCGGCCGCGCGCGTCGGCGGCCCCACGACGACCAACCCGGGCCTCGGCGACGACGCCTCGGGCCGGTTTCTCGCGGATTTTCTCGCCCACTGCAGCGCCGGCACCAACTACGCGACGGGCCAGACCGGCTCGCCGCTCGATTTCATCTCCTTCCATGCCAAGGGCAGCCCCCGCGTGATGGACGACGGCCGCTACGTGCGGATGAACATGGCCCCGCAACTGGACGCCATCGACGCCGGCTTCCAGATCGTGGCGGCATCACCCTTCAAGGCATTGCCCATCATCATCGGCGAATCCGACCCCGAGGGCTGCGCGGCGTGCTCGGTCGACTACCACCCGGCCAACGCCTACCGCAACGGCACGATGTACGCCAGCTACACGGCGTCCTCGTTCGCAAAAAAATACGAGCTGGCCGACCGGCGCGGAATCAACCTCGAAGGGGCCGTCAGCTGGTCGTTCCAGTTCGAGGGCAAACCCTGGTTCGCCGGCTTCCGCGCGATGGCGACCAACGGCGTCGACAAGCCGGTGCTGAACGTCTTCCGGATGTTCGGGATGATGGGCGGCGACCGCGTGGCGGTGTCGCCATCCGACGCCCCATCCGCTGAGCGCGTGATCCAGGAGGGCGTCCGGGGAGACCTCCCGGACATCAACGCGCTGGCGAGCCGGGACGGCGACGCGGCCTACGTGATGGTCTGGAACTACCACGACGACGACCTCCCCGCGCTGGCCGCCGACGTGTCGGTCCACCTGAAGGGCATCCCCGCCGGCCGCGTGAAGCTCTCGCATTACCGGATCGACGAGAACCACAGCAACGCCTACACCGTCTGGCGCGAGATGGGCGCCCCGCAGCAGGTCACGCGGGAGCAGTACGCCCGGCTGGAGGCGTCCGGGCAGCTGGAGTTGCTGACGTCGCCGATGTGGATCGACGCCCCCGCCGGCGAGGCGACGATCGCCTTCTCACTGCCGCGTCAGGGGGTTTCGCTGCTGCAGCTGTCGTGGTGAACGCAGGCCTCAGGCAGACCGGCGCGCGATCAGCTCGATCTCGATCCGCGCCCCCAGCGGCAGCCCGGCGACGGCGACGGTCGTCCGAGCCGGGTAGGGCATCGCGAACTGGCCGGCGTACACGGCATTCATCGCCTGAAAATCCGCCATGTCGGTGAGGTAGACGTTCACCTTGATGACGTCACCGGGCGCGAGGCCGGCGGCCGCCAGCACGTCGAACAGATTGGCGAAACACTGTGCGGCCTGGGCGCCGACGTCGCCGTAGACGAGGTTGCCGGTGGCCGGGTCGATGGGCGTCTGGCCGGAGAGGTAGAGCAGTTCGCCGGCCCACACGGCGTGCGAATAGGGTCCGACGGTGGAAGCGTTGGGGGAGGTTACTGCGCTACGGGGCATGGGGATGGGGATGCGGGTTATGGAATGCGGGATTGACGTACCGGAGTTGCCTATCTGACAAAAAAGGTCAGCACATACACGACCAGAGCGCCGGCCGTCACGGCAATGGCCGTCGTGGCGATACCTACCGCCCGCGATCGCATCCAGCCGGCGACGCCCAGCACGGCGAGAAAGAGATAGATCCCGCCGATAAACAGCATCGACAGGGTCCGATGAAGCGGCCGGAGACTCTCCATCAGTCCGGACGGCATAGTGGCGACGGCCAGGTCGGACGCCGCGAGCGCCCATCCGAGTGCCTTGACGGTAAACACGGCCGTCGCGCCGGCGCTGAGCCCGAGCGTCCACGCCGAAACCCGCCCTTCCGGGCGGCTGAGCACGGAGCCCAAAAAGGCCAGCGCGAACCCGCCGAGGACGGCGCTGATCGAGGCGAGAAATCCGTAATAGTCGGCCATGGTTATTCCGAGGCAGAGCCCCACGCCCTCTCTTGTTTATAAGGACGCAGCACGACCGGCCCCACCAACCCGTACGCCTGCACGATGCCTCGGTCGGCGACGCCCTGATGCAGCGTGGCCAGGCGGTTGTTCAGCGTGGTCGCGACGCGGACGACGATCTCGTTGACGCCGGCACGCAGGTACGGCCCGATGTCCGCCACCGGGTTGATCTGATCGATGGGTACGGGGTCTCCGTTTACGGTGAGGACAAACGAGTCCACCACCTGCCCCAGCTCCAGGTAGGCGCCGTAGCCGTCGGCCCACATGCCGGGCAGGTCGAGCCGCGTGGTGTAGGTCCCGACCCCCGAGGCGCGGGCCAGTTCGGGGATGTCGGGCCAGGGTCTCAGGCCCAAGAGGTCGACCTGCACGGGATGCCGGCTCGTCGCCGCCCCATCCTGTCCCGTGGCCCCGAACGGATGCTCCGGCTGCCAGTCCTCGGCGGAAAGCTGCCAGAGGCCCGCCGTGAGGTCGAGCGGCTCGGGGACAAATTCGACCTGGCTGGACACGGTTTCGCCGTTGCTCAGCACGGTCTCGAACCGGCCGGCCGACGTGAGCTGCACGGCGATGTCGCCGCCGGCCGTCTGCACCGCCCGCTCCGCCGTGGTGCCCGTCACGTGCACCGGCGCGGCCGCGCTGCCGAAGCGTTGGGGGTTTCGGGTGATGGCGAGGAGCATCGATTCGTCGCGCCCCAGGCGAATGGGCAGGGTGACATACCCGTCGCCGGCCTCGTATTCGGCGAGGGGCGTGATCGTCCCCGAGCCGGCGTCGAGCCGGTACGGCGCGCCGGCGCCCTCGAAGCGGACCTCCAGATCGATCCCGTCGCCCGTGCCCACGAAGCGGTCGCCGGCGGTGCCATCCAGCGCCGCCGTTGGCTCTTCGTAGAGGGAGTTGTAGGTATTGGATTGATGCCCCTGGTTGTACAGGAAATAATAATCCGTCCCGGTGCCGGCGTCGTGCCGGCGGACGCTGAACAGGCTGGACGGCTCAGAGGGCAGGGCGGCGGTAAGAGCGGCAGGCTCAACACCGAGTTCCCAGAGTGCGGCCGGCGCATCCGCCTCGGTCCGCACGTGCCGGACAGTGCTGAACGCCATCAGCCGCTCGATCCGCTCCCTCAGCCGAGCATCGTCCTCCGGGGTATCCCCCGGAGTTTCGTCGGGCAGCCGGCCCACGAAAAGGATGGGTAAGCCGTCCACGGCATATTCAAGGAAGCGGTCCGCCATCGCGAGGGTAAGATCGCCGCTGGCCGCGTTTTGGGGAGGCCAGAGATCGGCATCAAAAACCAGCGCTTTGTAGGCGGGCCCATCAAGCGCGAGCCGGCCGTTGCGGACCGTGGTGCCCGGCAGGCTCAGCAGCGTCGGGTTGAGGTAATCCCACGAATAGCCGGCATGGTACAGCGCCGGGTCGTTCCAGTGCCCGCGCAGGTCGCCCTGGGCAGTCGGGTACGAGAAGTTGTGCATGTACACGGCGAGGTCTACCCGGGGGACGCCCTGCGAGAGCACCTGGCCGTTGCGCGCCATCCAGGCGTTGAGCCGCTTCGCGTCGGCGTTCCAGTTCGGATTGCGCGGCCCCCAGCTGTTCGAAAAGCCGGCCGGCGCGAAGTGGTCGTGGCCGGGCCAGGTGGCGGTCGGACTCGCGGCGTGCGGATAGACGTGGTACACCGGCTTCGTGTTGCCGCCGGCGAAGCCCTTGTTCATGCGGATCATCAGGTCCTGGAACGTCTGCACGTAGTTCATCCCCAGCGCCGCGGCGAGTTCGTTGGAGTACCACGTGCTGCCGCTGAGGTGGTTCGCCGACGCCATGGGCCGGTAACTGTCGATGGCGTCCACCTGTGCGAGCGTTTCGTGCTCCGTGCGGTCGAGGTGGTACGTCACCTGGATCTGGTCGCCGCCGAAGTTGTAGGCGGCCTCCGGCGGGGTGACGCCGTCCTCGAACTGGAGCCGCAGCTTCAGGTTGTACCCGGCCGCCCATTCCTTGAACGGGAGGATCCGGTTTTCGATGTAGAGATCGCTGCGGAGCTGGTTGAAGTCGGCCCGAATCCGCTCGGCGCTGCCATCGCTGAAGGCGTAATACCGGTCGGTCGAAAAAGACGCGCGCCCGCGGATGATCCGGTTCATGGTGGGATGGATCAGGGCGGCGAGGTTCGGGATGAGGTCGTAGCCGAGGCGCGACTGGAAGTCGCCGGCCAGGTTGCTGCTCCACAGATCCAGCACGGCGCCCCAGGGATCGGTGTCGTGCGAATCGACAAAAAGATCGCCGCCGGACGTCGCTTGGAGCAGAGTCTTGATCTCCTCCGGCCAGTAGGCCTCGTAGCCGGCGATCAGCTGATCCGTGCCCTTGCGGCTGTAGACTTCGGGCTGCGGGCTGTAGGCGACGGCCCGGAAGGTGATCAGCACCCATCGCGCACCGGCAGGTTCGGCGGGGGCGATCCAGGCGAGCGCGCCGGCCGTCGAGCCGCCGAGGAAGCCGTCCGTATTCGTCGCGGTGACGGAGGAGGTGAGGTCCACGACCGACGCGCGATCCAGCGCGATGACCCGTGTATCGGCCTCGACGGCGTCCGCCATCCGATAGGCCAGCACCGCGACGAGCGTCCCCTCACCGGGCAGCGCGCCTTCGAAAGCCTGGCCGGCGGCGAGCGTCGTGTCGCGAATCTGCAGCATCTTGCGGACATAGTCGTCCGTCTCGGCGTAGGTGCCCGGGACAGGCGCACCGTCCTTGTATTTGAGGCTGACGCTCATGCCCAGCGCCGTGGCCTTCCGCAGGATGGCGGCCAGCTGCTCGAACGTGGGCGCTCCGCCCTGCCCGATCTCCACACCGCCCACGCCGGCGTCGTACAGTTCCTGTAGCTCCCGCTCCAGATCGGGTATTTGCGCCGTTTCCGGCGGGAAGTTGTAGCGGACCCACGGCCAGTCCGAGATCGGCGGATGGGCGAAGCCCGCCGCCGTGAGCACCGTCACCCGGTTGCCGCGCGCATCCTCGACCTGGACGACGGAGCCAGGATCCACCTTCATGGCGGAGGTGCAGGATGCAGCCAGGACGGCCAGACCTGTAACAAGCACCACTGTGGCGATCCGGGGGCAACGCATGGTATCCTTTCCGTTCTGGGCCGAATCGTCTCCGTGAAGGCATGGGACGCACGACCCGTTGCAAGCACATCGGTAAGGTAGGCGTCGGCCCGGCGCGCATCAATCCCGACGGCGATCTATCCCGGATCGAGCGACCGGCCGGCGCATTCCCGGGGTTGGATGCGGGATTTAGAAACACGCGACCCGGAAGGCATCGTCGAGGTCGTAGGACATGATCAGCGTCCGCAGCCCGGCCGCATTGGCGACCGGGCAGACGGTCCGCGAGAGGTTGGTCGCCTGGTTCTTCGTATCGGTGTACTCGACGTTGAGAACCGGCTTGCCGGCGTCGACGAACGGCTGCAGTTGTTCGCACTCCTCGTATTCGTGGCACTCCTCGTTGAGTTCGAAGTCGTAATACGGTTCCAGCTCGCCGGCCTGGTCGCCGCTGTTCTTCAGCGCGATGGCCAGCCCCCGCTCGTGCGCCGCGTTGGCGAGGTTGCGGTTGAAGGCGAGTTGATCCTGCGCTGTCAGCGGGAAGCCCGGCCGGTTCGTGTAGCCGTCCACGTTGTCGGGCTCGACGCCGTCGCAGCCGCGTTCCGCCGCGAGGTCGAGGCGGTCGAGCATGATCTGGAAGACGTTGGCCGAGCGGATGTCGAGCCAGCGCTCCGAGGGGTAGCCGTCGAGCTTGCGTCCGAGGTCGGACGGGAGGAAGCGGTCGTAGTCGGCGCGGTCTTCGTCGCCGGAGCCGGCCGAGAAGTAGCAGATCACCCGCCGGCCGGCGGCGTGCAGCGCGTCGATCGTCGCGTCGGGGGTTTCCCAGAGATCCACATCGTAGAGTTCGACGGCGTAGCTGGTGTTGATCGTGCCGTCGAGCTGCCATTGCCAGGTCACGTCGGCGGCGGGACGGTACCAGTCGCCGGGCGGCGGCGGGGTGACGGTCGGGTCGAGATCGGCGGGGGGCGATGGGTCCTGATCGGCGGTCGAGGCCGAATCGCAGCCGGCCTGGACGAGCAGAAGCAGTACGGGAAGAAGGACGCGCAGCATAAGAAAGGCGGTTTGATGCTCGGTTGGAGAGGGGTCTCTGTTCTGACGCAACAAACCCGCCAGAAATCGATCACGGACCCGCCTTTTACACCCTCCTTCCAACTGGATCAGCCCGAACGCCGCCTGGGTGGTCGCATCCGCCATCGCCCCTTCGCGGCCGGCGGTTTATCGGGTGGCCGGAGCTAGTCCGCGATCCTGGAGCCATTTTTCAGCTTTCGGATTCCCGGGACTGAACTGCCTGACGTAGGCGACACAGGCGGATCGCGCCGATTCCTGGATGGCGTCGTAGCGGCTCATCACCTCATCCAGCAACCGGTCGTCTTCGCTGTAGCGCAATCCCTCGATGGACAGGCGCATCACGTCGGCCAGCGGCATAAAAAGCTCTTCGGCGAGGATCGCGCTCTTGGCCCGATTGCCCTGGCTATCGACCGACTGTTGCAACCGGTCGTAGCGCCGCGCGGCGGCCTGGAACACCTCGTCCATGAAGTGCCTCGACGCTTCTCCCCGCGCCGTCACCAGCAGCGGAAGCAACGTGCCGTACAGCCGGATGGCGTCCTCATCTTCCAGAAGCCGTTCGCTCGCCGGCCAGGACAGCGCCTCCCGGATCACGTCGACATACAGCGCCCCGTGGTCCTGCACGTGGCGGAACTGCGCTTCGCTGAACGCGGCCGCGCTCCAGCCCTGCGGGCTCGCCGGCAGGGTCGCAACGATACGTTCCGCCACCTCCCGATCGGATTGACCCCGCGCCGGATGCGCGAGGCCGAAAAGCAGCAACACCGCTGCCAGATATGTGCTGCGTCCAGCGTGCAAAACGACTCGTGCCCCGGCGTAGGATCCCATCAAAACGGCTTCGCTGGGTAGACGCGGCGGCGTCCGGGTGGATCCCCGCGGCGTGCGGACGGCGTTTGAAAAGCGGTTCGGCCTACGTCCGGGAAACGCAACCTTGCCATTTTACGCCTCGTCCCGTATTTCTTAGCGAGACATGTGTCCGGACCCACCCCAACCCCACCAACATGAGCGACCTCAACAAAACGGCCCGCATCACCGGCCTCTGGTACCTCGGCATCGCCCTGACGGGCGTTTTCGGCTTTCTGCTCGTCCGCCCGGCCATCTACGTCGCCGGCGACGCGGCCGCGACCGCGCAAAACCTGATCGACCACGCGGCGCTCGCGCGGCTCGGCGTCGTGCTGGAGATGGGCATCGTGGTGACGCAGGCCCTGGCCGCGATCTGGTTCTACAAGCTGTTTCGCTCGTTCGGCGAGATCGCCGCCGGCTCGCTCGCGGCGTTCGGCTTCGTCAACGCCGTCGCCATCCTGGGCAGCGCCGGGTTCATGGCGACCGCCATCGAGGTCTCCGCCGACGCCGGCCTCGCGCCGGGCGGCGACGCGGCAGCGACGATCCAGCTGATGTATGTCCTGAGTTCCAACTTCTGGAGCGTCGGGGCGCTGTTCTTCGGGCTCTGGCTCATCCCGATGGGGTACCTCGCCCTGACCTCGGGCCGGATGCCGAAGGGGCTCGGGTGGACCCTCATGGGGGGCGGCGGAGGGTACCTGCTGAGCGCCTTCCTCTCGAATGGCGTCGCCGGCGCGCCGGTGTGGCTGGTGGAAGGGCTGACGGCGCCGGCGAGCGTCGGGGAGTTCTGGATGATCGGGTACCTGCTGTCGGTGGGGTTGCGTCCGTCTCCGCGCTGAGGATGCTGCCCCATGCTGAGGCCGCAGCCCGGCGCTGAGGCTCCTGCCCCACGCTGATGCGTGCGGCAGTGAGTGGCGTGGGGTTCATGGGCGCCGCGGGTGGGGCATCCTCGTGCTGCACGCGCGGAGGCTCCTGCCCCACGCTGATGCGTGCGGCAGTGAGTGGCGTGGGGTTCATGCGGGCGCCGCGGGTGGGGCATCCTCGCCCTGCTGCCCCACGCGGAGGCTCTGCACCCGCCCCACCCTTCAGCGTGGGGCAGCGAGTGGCGTGGGGTTCAGGCGCCATGACACGCGAGGCCCTGCCCACTTCACGTGGGCAGCAGTGGCGTGGGGTTCATGGGCGCCGCGGGTGGGGCATCCTCGCCCTGCACACGCGGAGGACCCTGCCCCACCCTTCAGCATGGGGCAGCGAGTGGCGTGGGGTAGCAGATGGCGTGCGTACACGCGTTGATGCGTGGGGTTAGCAGGTGGCGTGCGTACAGACGCTGATGCGTAGGGTTAGGGCAGGTTGAGAGGCCGAAGCGAATCGCTCAGACCTCATTCCAGACGCGCCGCGACGACCACGCCGGCCGCGTCGAGGTCGACGACACACGCCGGCACGCCAAACGGCATCAGGCTCTCGGCGCGCACCTGGCGGCCTTCATGCGTATCCACCGTGTGATACCGAAGCAGGTTGCCGGTATCGAGTTGCCGGCGGACCGACGCCTCGGGAACGCCCTCTACGAAGTTGCCGCAGAGGAAGACGACCTCCTTTCGCGCCTCGTTCCAGTAGAAACCGATAGCACCGATCACGAAAAGGGACGCCAGCGCCAGACCGGCTTTTTGTACGATTCGCATGAGTTCATGGCCCGGGTTAACGATCCTGCAGTCCCCTGCCCTCCAGAATCAGCGGGATGCACTTTTCGATGCGGGACGAGCGGGTTCGGGACTGCTTCGGGGCGGCGAAGTGCAGCAGGTAAGCGCGTTGCCGGCCGGGGGTCAGGGCTTCGAACGCCGCCTTCAGGGCCGGCAGCTCATCCAGCCTCGCCTGGAATTCCTCGGCGACCTCAAAGGCCTCCGTCGACTTCAGGGCTACCTTGAGACCGGCCTTTTCCACCTCGATGGCGGCCTCTATGTAGGCGGTGATTACCGGCTCCATCTCCACGATTTGCCGCAGGCTCGAAAACCGGATCTGGCGCGTCGCCTGCACATTTTTCGTCTGCTGCACCAGGATGCCTTCCGGGTCCTGCAACAGCGCGCCCTTGAAAAACAGCAGCGCGCAGTAGTCCTTGAAGCCATGGATCAGGACGACGTTGCCGCCTCCCAGCGAATAACACGGGGTGCCCCATTTCAGATCTTCGTCCAGCGGGCAGGCGAGCGCGATGGCTCGCAGCTTCTCGAATTCCTCCTGCCAGGCCGTCGCCCGGTGCAAAAACGCGTCGACCTTCGGATTCATACCGCTCTTTCGCATGTCTTCTCGACCGTCTGATGGGATTCGCTCAATCGCACCGCATAATGCCTCGTTGCGCTACCGCAACAGCACCATCCGCCGCGTCCGCTCGAACGCCCCGGCCCGCAGGGTGTACAGATAGATCCCGCTCGATGCCTCGCCGGCGTGCCAGGTGGCGGCGTGCGGCCCGGCCGCCTGCCGCTCGTTGACCAGCGCGGCCACCAAACGACCCGTAACGGTGTACACGGACAGTTCCACCTCGGTATCGGCAGACAACGTGTAGGTGATGACGGTCTCGGAATTAAAGGGGTTAGGGGTGATTCTGATCCAGAACCACCGGCGCGGGCGCAAGGTAGCCATCCCATCGCCGGATTGCCAAACCGGCCGCCATGCTTTGCCCGTTCCATGCCGCAAGCCTTACATTGCCGCCGGCAGGCCAGCCCTTCTCGCAGAACCCCGCAATCCAGCCCTGACTGACGACCCCGCATGGACACGATGAACCGATCCACATTCCTGAAACTGAGCGCCCTCGGCCTGGCCGGGACGACCCACGCCGGCCTCCTCGCCCGCTGGCTGTCGAACGGCCCGGCCATCGTCCACGACGACGCCCTGCTCGACCGGATCATCGAGCGCAGCGACCGCGTCGTGGCGCAGTATTTCGAGTCGCTAAAGAACTACGACGAGATCCGGTATTACCGGACCTTCAGCGACGCCCTGGCCGCATACGCCGCTTCCTACTGCCATCCAAAATCGACGTACCACGCGTCCGGCGAGGTGCTGGCGCGCATGGACTCCCTGCTGGACCGGCTGCTCGAGGTGCAATACCCCAACGGCACGATGGACTCCGGCGGAAACCGGCAGTCGCCCCCGGATACGGCGTTTTTTCTGGAGAAGATGATCCCGGCGGCGGAGATCCTCAAGCAGGCCGGCATCGACGCCTCGGGCGGCGTGCGGGAGAAGCTCGACACGTTCCTGGTGCGCGCCGGCGAGGCCGTCCGCACGGGCGGCATCCACACCCCGAACCACCGCTGGGTGGTCTCGGCGATGCTCGCGCGGCTCCACGCGCTGTTCGGCGACGAAAAATACCTGCGTCGCATGGACCAGTGGCTCGCGGAAGGCATCTACCAGAATGCGGACGGGAATTATCCGGAGCGCAGCAGGAACTACGCGCTCGTCGAAAGCAACGCGTTCGTGACGATCGGCCGGCTGCTCGACCGCCCCGAACTGATGGAGATTGCCCGGCGCAACCTGGTCGCCACCTACTATTATCTGGAGCCCAACGGCGACCTCGTGACGCTCGATTCCAGACGACAGGATCAGAACGCCCCGCTCGAAATGGCCCGGTATTATTTCCTGTACAAATACCTGGCCCTCCACTTCAAGGACGATTTCCTCGCGTCCATCGCCAACCAGATCGAGGAGTTCCCCGGCTTCGAGCGGCATGCACTCACCAAGCTGTACGCCTTCATGGAGGATCCCATCCTCCTGGGCCGGCTCGAGCCCCGAGAACACCCGCCCACGACGTACACGAAGTCGCTGCCCGGCTCCGGGCTCGTGCGGATCCGGCGCGCGGATACCACGGCCTCCATCTTCGGCGGCAACGACAAACCGATCCAGGTCGCCTCCGGGCGCTCCAACAACCCGACGCTCTTCACCTTCCGGAAAGGCAAGGCCATCCTGCATTCCGTGCGGGTGTCAACCACCTTCTTCAGCATGGGCTACGTACGCGGCGACGGCGTCGCCATCGACGGAAACCGCTACGCGCTGACCGAGCGAAAAGAGGCCTACTACTACCTGCCGCTGCCGGCGGACAAGCGCAACCCCGCCGGCGACTACCCCCTCACCGAGTCGCTCGACGGACGGTTCTGGAGCAAGCTGGACTTCCCCGAACGGCCCAAAGATACCGTCGTGCAACAGTCGACCGTCACCGTCGCGGAGGACAACGGCGCCTTCACGCTCGTGTTCGACATCGACGGACCGCCGGATGTCGATGTGACGATCGAGTGCTGCTTCAACCAGGGCGGCCGGCTGGAAGGCGTGTCGCCAGAACGCAACGGCGACGATTATTTCCTGCGGTCGGGCACGGCGCGGTACATCGCCGGCGACGACGTCATCGAGATCGGCCCCGGCACCTACGCGCACAACAACCTCCGCGGCCTCGACGGCGAGGCCTATTCGGTGCACAACGGTACCATCAGGGGCGAGGGGATGCACGTCTATCTGACCGGCCGGACGCCGTTCCGGCATACGATGACCATCCGCTGATCACGCGAACAGCCCGATCATCGGCCCATCCGGCGCCTGTACATCACGCTCGCCATCGTGCTGCCTGCGCCCGGATGGCCTCCCGCTCCGCCGGTCCGAGCCGCTTCATCGAACGAACCTGCAACGCCATGCGGGGGTTTTTCGCCAGAAGCGGTTCGTGGCGCATCAGGAAATCCCAGTAAAGCGTCGTGAAGGGGCACGCGTCGTCGCCGGTCGACTTCGATGGATCGAACCGGCAGCGCTCGCAATAATTGCTCATCCGCTGGATGTACTTCCCGGAGGCGACGTACGGCTTGCTGGCCATCAAACCGCCGTCGCCGTACTGCGACATACCGATCGTGTTGGGCAGTTCGACCCACTCGACGGCGTCGACATAAACGGCAAGATACCATGCGTGCACGGCCTGCGGCCGGACGCCGAGCAGCAGCGCGTAGAGCCCGGTGACCATAAGGCGCTGGATATGATGCGCATAGCCGAACGCCAGCGTCTGCCGGATGACCTGGCTCAGGCAGTTCATCTCGGTGTCGCCGGTCCAGTAGAACGCCGGCAACGGCTCAACGGCATCGAGGGCGTTCAGGTCGCGGTACCCGGGCATGAAGTGTCCGTAGATGCCGCGCACGTACTCGCGCCAGCCGAGGATTTGCCGGATGAAGCCCTCGACCCCGGCAAGAGGCGCTCGCCCGTCGCGCCATGCCGCCTCGGCCGCCGCGATGACCTCGCGCGGGTCCAGCCATTTGAGGTTCAGGGCGGCGCTCAGTCGGGAGTGAAACAGGTAGGCGTCGCGACGATCGAAAGACGCCGCCGGCGCGTCCCCGGAAAAGAGCATTCGGTCGCCGGGGCGGGCACGCCACATCGCATCCTGATACATGCCAAAATGCGGCAGACGATGCGTCACAAAATCCCGCAGCGCCGCGAGCGCTTGATCGCGCGTCACGGGCCAGTCGAAGCCGGCGAGGTTGCCAGGATGATTGGCGAAGCGCTGTTCGACGAGCGCGATGACCTCCCGGGTGATCGCGTCCGGGACAAACGCGACCGGCTCGGCGACCTGTCCGGGACCTTCGCTGCCGAAGGCGCCGCGGTTCTCGGCGTCGTAATTCCACGCGCCCCCGATCGGCCGATCGCCCTCCATCAACACGCCGGTCTTGCGGCGCATCTCCCGGTAGAAATATTCCATCCGGAGCTGCTTGCGCCCGCTGACGTGGGCGGCGAACGCCTCGCGCGTACAGAGGAAATGACGGTCGGATCGGATCTCCACCGGCACCCCCAGCGCTGAAGCGGTTTTTTCGATCGACGCTTGCACCCGCCAGTCGCCGGCCTCGGTCAGGATCAGCTTGCCGGGACGGAGCTTTTCCACCGCGGCGGCCAGCTCCGCCGCCAGCGTGCCGGCGTTCCCCTCATCGTCGAGCCGGCGGTAGTGCACCGTCCTCCCGCGCGCGATCATCGCGTCGCGAAAATGCCGCATGGCGGAGAGAAACAGCGCGATGCGCGCCTTGTGCGACCAGACATGCGTGCTCTCCTCGGCCACCTCGGCCATCCAGACGGCGTCTTGCTCGGGGTTGAATCCGTCGAACGCGGATGAGTCCGCATCCAGCTGGTCGCCCAGGACGAGGATCAGATGACGCATGGCGACGGGAATGCGGCGAGGGACGCGCCGGCCTGGACAAGATCAACGGAGGGATGTTCGATCGCCTGCATCGTGCACGTTCGGTATGTCTAAGGTTGGCGGGAGGCGTGCCTGTCCAAAGTACAGAACCACCGACACGATATGACCACTAGCCGGCCCGATCCGCCGGCATATCCATGTCAGAAGCCGGGAAGAGCAGCTCGGTGGGGTAAGGCAGCGCCAGCAGCGGCATGCCGGCGCGAGAATGAAACCGAAGCGATCCCGTCTCCGCATCGCACGCCGCGAGATGCCCGCCCGTGATGTCGCACCGGTACAGAACGACGGTGTATTCGACGGCATCGCCATTCGGATACACGTAGCGGAACGCGGCACCGCCAAAAACGCCGAGGATCGCGCGCGCGGTCACGATCAAACCCGTTTCCTCGCGGACTTCCCGGCGCAACGCATCCTCGGGCCGTTCGCCCGGCTCGATCGCACCGGCCGGTAGGCTCCAGCCCTCGCCCGATGCCTTATGCTGCAGCAACAGACGTCCCTCTTCGTCCCGAATCACCGCCGCGACACTCGGCACCATCATAAGTTGGTGCCCGATGCGGACCCGTATCTGCTGGTAGTATGGAGACATACGACGTCGGCTGGATCGCTCACCTGGCGTTGACCATCTGGCGCGTGAAGACTCCGGAGGGCGTCGTCATGCGGTAGATATAGATGCCGCCCGGCAGCGCCGAGAGATCGACCGGCACCGTCGTCGCGCCCCGGTACGCCCAGCCGTCAAAAGGCACCTGAACCACCTGGCCCAGTACGTTGATCACCTCGACCCGCACCGGGGCCTGATCGGGCAGATCGAACGCCAGGGTGGTGCGTCCGTGGAAGGGCTCGGGGTAGTTCTGATGCAGCGCGGTCCCGTCGGAACGCCCCGAGCCGGGTGTTTCGATGGCCACGTTGGAGATGTCCATCCGTCCGTACTGGAGGTGGTCGAGTTCAATGCCGCCACCGGCGTTCGAGATCTTGATCGCGGAGATACCTCCGGCATCGATCACGCCGTAGAACCGGTCGTCGGCCGTAGTGCCGCTGGTGCCGCAGCACGCGTGCATGCCTGTCACTGTCCCAAGCGAGTTGCCCTCCGCGTCGAAGGCCTCGAATACGATGTCGCCCTCGCCGTCGGTCCAGACGATGCCGGCGTGAGTCGGCAGCGCGGGAAGCACCGTCGCGTCGAAGGTCCAGGTGACCCCGATCGATCCGGTGTCGTAATACCAGTTGTCGCCGTCCAGACCGTTGCCGTCGACGACCCCGTCATCGGAATCGACGGAATCGTGCTGGTTCGGCCCGTAGTTGATGCTGACCTTGTTGCCCTGGTCGGTCGTCACGCCGGGCACATCGAAGTCCTCTTCGAAATTTTCCAGGTAGAAATAACCCGTCGAAAAGTCGAGCAAAAAAAACGGGCTGTCGGCCGCCTGGTTGTATTCGCCGTCGGCGCCGGAGCCTCCGATGGGGCCCAGGAGTTGGGCATGGGCGGCCGGCAGGCCGGCCACGAAAAGGAGGGCAAAAAGAGCGGTAACGTATTTCATAACGAACACCACATGCGGTTTGACACGGAGATGAAGCAATGGCCTGCATCGCGCAAGCCAACACCATAGTGTCGCCGCAGACGCTACCCGCCGGGGAAAACACCTGTGCCCCGGCCGGGCCGCCGTTCAGCGCAGGCGCCGGATCCAGTCGACGGCCGTGGCGAAGGTGCCGTCGATGTTGTTGTGCCCCAGCCCCGAGAACAAGACATAGTCGTAGCGATGGCCGCTGCCCCGCAGCGCCTGCAGCCGCTCGATGGAGAGGTCCACCGGGATGCTGCCGTCGTTGTCGCTGAAGAGCCAGAATCCCGGTATCCCCAGCGCGGCGAGGCTCTCGCCGGCGTCGGTGTCTTTGCCCAGAAAATCCGGCCAGACATAGGGCTCCGTCCGCGCGTGCAGCGCCTCGCCGTACGCCGGCGCGACGCGGCTGTCCCGGTCGGCGGTGTACTTACTGAAGATGTCTTCCTCGCTCACCCGGCAGACGGGTCCGCTCCAGAGGATGAGAAAGTCGGCCAGCCGGCTTTTCTCGGCCGCCAAAGGGGCGATCCAGCCGGCCTGGCTGATGCCGGCGAATCCGATCGGTACCCCCCGGAGGGATCGGTGCTCAGTAAGAACCCGCATAGCCGATGCCGCGTCGTCTGCCAGCAGGGCGATATTCTGCTCGCTGACGCTCTGCTCGCCTTCGTAGGTGCCGCCGGACGCGCCTGCGCCGCGTTTGTCGTAGACCAGCGCCGCGATGCCGGCCCGAGCAAACCGCTCCGCCAGACCCAGATTACGCGTCTGCTTTCCAGAGCCGTGGATAAAGACCACCGCCGCATCAATCGGCACTCCCGCCGGCAAGACGATCGTCCCGGATAGGGTGACACCGTGGCTGTCGAACGCGACCTCCTCGGCACGCGGGTCGCCGGCATGCTGCGCGCTGGCGATCGGAGTGAGTGCCAGAAAAGCGAGAAGAACTGCGGCGAAACGCGACTGCTTCATGCGACCATTGGGTGAACGCTGCGTGTCGCTTCCCCTACGGCAGGCTGGCACTAAAGGTTGGGCATGTTTCAGACCGTTTTTCGCCCGGCAAGGCCGGAGGCAAGTGCCCGCCGCCACCGCCACTCGACCGCGCCCAGCACGCCGACAAACACGGCCTCGCCCCCGAGATGCACGAACCCGAACGGCGTCGCCGCGCCGGCGAAGGCCGCGATGAGTCCGATGCACACCGGAGCCCACGCCATGTTGGCGATCGCCAGCACCTTGATCAGCCGCATCGGCCGCTCCGGGCGGACGGCCAGCGAAAAGGAGTAGGCGGCATACACGAGGTTCGCTGCGCCGGTGAACAGCAGAACGCCTTCGGGCAGGCCTTCGAGCCGGCTTAGCCACCCGCTGAAGATCAGTACCAGCACCCCGACGAGCGCGCCGGCGGAGCAGTCGAACCAGAGGAGGTTGGGGATGAATCGCATGCGTTCATGGGTTGCGTTACGGCATCCACCCCCGCCATCGCGCCAGGGTATAGAGCAGCCCCGCGAAAAACAGACTGCCGAAGATCGTCTTGTTGTGCCGGGCGAGCCAGAGGGGGAGGTAGATGTCGAAATTATCCTGCCGGTCGTCGGTGTAGCGGGCGGCGATGTCGGTGAGCGGGCAGCGCCAGCGGTTGGCGAGGATGATGACGACCTCAACGCACGTGATGGCTATCAGAACGAAGGCCGTGCCGAACGCGCCGCGCCAGGCGTAAAACGGGAGGGCGACGATGCAGCCGGCGAAAAAGGCCCAGACGATCGTGTGGGCGGTCTTTACCAGACGCAGGGATGTTTCAGGGCGCATCGAGACATCTGTTTGAGTAGGTCCGGTCGTTCGCACATGCTCTTCCCGCCTCCGTCTACTTTCGGTTCAACGTCACACGTGCAAACGGAGCCAATTGCCCGGACGACGCCACGTTATCGATGCTCCAGGACCAGCTGTCGTTCGCCCGGTCGTACGCGAACGTGTTGTCGATGCCGCTCCCGTCCGAAAACCGCCAGATGAAAGGGATCGTGTCGCCATCGGGCTTCCCGTGTCCGACGCCTTCTTCCGCGAAGTTCGTCGTGCCGGTATTGTCCAGCCACATGACCGCGTATTCAGTGTTCTGTTCATCCCATGCGATATGTATCCACGCCTCATAGGCGAGCGCTCCATCGGCGTCCCGCTCACGGGATACATCGTGGACGCGGATATAACGACGACCGAGGATCCAGTCGACGTCGACGTCGTGCGTAACGTCTTCCCCGTCGATCGTGCCGGTCATAACCCACTGGCCGATCAATTTATCCTGCAAGGCGTCGGGTGCGACCGGCGATTGGGCAAATGCCGCCGGACCAAGGAGCGACAGCAGGGCGAGTATCCAGATACGCATCGGACGGATGAATGAATGGTTTTCAGCTGGACGTGTCAGCTGAGAAACAACATAAATACCATCACCCAACGAGACAAGACCCGATTGCCCCTTGAGAAACGGTTGGGATTTTCAAAAATCCTTCTCGGTGCGTCATCCTGAACCGCCCTCCGCTTGCGGTGGGCGTGATGAATGCGAGTCCGCGCGAACGCGGGGAGACCTCTCGAACCACCGTGAGACGCTCATGGGAGCCCTGCGCGAGTGATTCGGGAGGTCCTTCGACAACCCCGTCGCAAGCGCCGGGGGCTCAGGAAGACAACCCTTTTTGATTTCTCAACAGTTTCTGACGTCTGCATAGAGCCGGGGCGCTCCAGGTTCAGCGCAGGCTCTTGCAGCGTCCAAAACGGCTGTGACCGCTGCTGTAAAAATCTGTCTGCTCCAGAAAGACCTCGTAGCCCTGCTTGCGGTAAAATGCCGGCGCTTCTTTCATCCTGCATCAGATAACCGGGCACACGCCTGCGCAAGATCACAAGGCAATTGAGCCAGGAGGCTCCCGTCTCAGTGGTCCTGCCCGCCGGCCGGCGCACCGTCCGACCAGGTCGGCACCCCGACCAGGAATACGTTGATCGGCGGCAGGCCATCCAGCTGCGCGGTATCCTGCGGCCAGAAGAACCAGTACGGTGCCGCCATGACGGGTGAATTCGCCACGCCCGATCCCCAATCCGCGGATTCCAGACCCATCGTAAAGAACATGAGGTGCGGGGCGTTGTGGTCGCCCATGTCGGTCAGATAGGCCGACTTCGACATCATGTAGTCCATCGCACCGTAGGCGAGGGCCGGCACGTCGCCCTGCTCGTACGCCGCCCGGATCGCCGCCAGCATGTCCTCCTTCGAGCGGCCGGCCATCGCCACCTCGCTGCGCAACACGATGACAGGCACCAGCGAACGCGCCGCCTGGCGATTCATGCAGTCGGCTGCCCGGATCTTCGGGTTCCAGAACTCGGGCCAGTCGAACGCGGCTATCCAGCTTCTGGCGACCAGGCAGACGAACCCGTTTGTGCCTTCGACGGCGGTCTCGTAACCATGCCGGCCCAGCACCAGCACGGTCGCATCGCGGGAGAGCGAGTCGGGAGCAGCGCTTCGCGCCAGCTGGATCTCGGCGTCCCGATCCATCAGGTAGGCGTCGATCGGCGCCATCGCCGGGTACGGATCTTCCTGCGCGGCGGCATCCGGCACGCCGTGGCACAGGGATGCGACCAGCAGCATGCCGATCGCACAGAGATGTGTTCTGCGCATCATCTTATTCCTTCGTCGCGTTTGGATCGGGGTGGAACTGGATCTCCCGGACCTCGACCACCGCGCCCCAGACCATCC
>JAWKNW010000024.1 GCA_041391505.1 Rhodothermales bacterium | reverse complement strand
CGGATCAACCGGGCAATTTATCGCACGCTGAACGAAGCCGGCATCGAGATTCCGTTTCCCAAGCGCGACCTCTACATCAAGGAATGGCCCGAACGCCTGCTCCGGGGCGACTCGTGAGGCGGTCGGACGGCACAATCGTCCCGTACAGGGGATAGGTTGTCCCCCGGAAGCCGGCGTGGGGCGGGTCG
Organism: Rhodothermales bacterium; assembly: GCA_041391505.1. Classification (NCBI taxonomy): domain Bacteria; kingdom Pseudomonadati; phylum Rhodothermota; class Rhodothermia; order Rhodothermales; species Rhodothermales bacterium. The sequence goes on along the minus strand of JAWKNW010000024.1, from coordinate 104,600 downwards.
CCCTCGGCGCAAATGTGCGTAAAATATGGAGCTTCCGTGGCCCAACACGGGTGTTGCGAACAGATATCAAACAGGGAAAGGACGATGCGACGGGGATAAGCGCGGCAGCGCAAGGGCCTTCTGCCTCCCGTTTCCTGCCATCCGGCGGGATCGTTGCAGGGAGTCGGCACAATTCATGCGCCACGCGTAACGCGTTGCCGCGTGCCGTCCGAAGCGGATCTTCCATCCGGATCTGCCGGCATGTTTCCTGGCAATCGATCCAAAATAGAAGCACACCGGGCGCGGCTACACGATGTGGGGCGGCCTCCGGTGCGGATCAACACCCCCTCATGCGCGTGTTAGCAACACCTTCTCACGACCTTCGCCTCAGCCGGCATCTCTCCGAACGTTGCTGCGTTCCCTTTCTTGAGCGAACGCCCGTTTTACGCGCTCTGCCTCCCGTTGTATCCGAAATTCAGCCCCCCGGCACCCGAGTCCTTGCCATGCATGCTATGCCCGTTGTGATAGCCCTGGAGGGAGATCATGAAGCAGGATGAAAAAAACGACGGCCTGTTCACCTGGATAGGCGGTTTTATCGTTCTGGTGATCTTCGTGGCCGAGCTGCTGTTGCCGCTCGGCGATGCCGGCGGCTGGCTGTACATCATCGGCATGGTGGTCATCCTGTGGATGATCAAACCGGATCAGGTGCGGCCGTTCGGCATCGCGTGCGCCGTCGCGGCCATGCTGGGGTTCTTTTTTACCGCCGATTTTACGGCCGACGCGGCCGAGGGCTATTTCAGCCTGTTCAATCGCCTCATGTCGGTCTTCGCAATCGGCGCCGTCACCCTGTTGACGCACCGCCAGGCGGAGATCGAGCTGGAGACCCGCCGGCAGACCGCGCAGCTCAATTCCATCGTCGAAAAACGGACGGAAGGGCTCAAACAGGTCGTCGACCAGCTCGACGAGACGAAGATCCGCCTCACCGAAGCCGAAGAGCTGGGGCGTTTCGGCTTCTGGGAATACCATCCCGGCACGCAGGAAATGATCTGGTCGATGGGGGTCTTTTCCATCTACGGCTACCCCATCACCCCGAAGGCGCCTTCGATGCAGGAATTTCTGGAACGCTGCCACACCGATGACGTGCAGCGGCTCCAGAACTCGATCCAGTTCGGCATGGCCGAACAGAAAGCCTATACGGTGGAATACCGCATCGTCCTGCCCGACAACACGGTCCGCTGGATCTACAACCGCGGCCGGCCGGTCGTCGACGCCCGCGGGCGCATCCAGATGATCGTCGGCACCATCCAGGACATCACCGACCGCAAGGTGTCGGAGGCGGATTCGGACGAGAAGTATTACCGCTACACGACGATCTTCCACAACGCGGCCGTCGCCAAGGCGCTCATCATCCCGAACAAGGTCATTCTGGATGCCAACGTGGCGCTCGCCCAGTGGGTCGGCTACAGCCTCGACGAGCTCAAGAAGATGCCGCTCGAGCAGCTCATGCACGAGGACGACCGCTCGATGGAGGATGTCTACGCGCGCGAAATGATCGTGGGCGAAATCGACTTTTTCCAGCAGGAGAAGCGGTTCGTCCACAAGAGCGGCAAGGAATTGTGGGGCTTGTTCAGCGTGTCCGCGGTGCACGACGCGAACGACAAGGTGACGAGTTTCGCCGCGGAGATCACCGACATCACGCGGCGCAAGGAAGCGGAGCATGCGCTTCGCAAGGTGGAAACCTCGTGGCGCGAAGCCGAGGAGGCCCTCACCGCGGCCGAGGAAAAACTGCGCTCGTCGTCGACGACCAGCCAGGACGATATCGACGCCGCGCTGGCCGCCCGCGACGAGGAGATCGAAAAGCTCCAGGCACTCATCCAGGAGTTCGAGGCCGCGCACGCCCAGTCGGAAGAAGCCCTGTCGCTGGCCGAGGATGTGGTGGAGTACCTGTTCGGGGTGTCCGGCGAGATGCTGTGCCTGGTCGGGATGGATGGCCTGTACCGCCGCGTCAGCCCCGCGTTCGAACGGTCGCTCGGCTATGCCGCGGGAGAGCTCGAGGAGCGGTCGTTCCTCGATTTTCTGCATCCCGACGACCACAAGGGGATGCTGCGGCAGTTTGAGCGGCTCGAAAACGAGGAGGCGGTGCGGGACTACGGATTTCGTCATCGGACCCGCGACGGCGCCTACCTCAACGTCACCCTGGACGCCACGCCGAGCAAGGAGCACGGCGTCTATTATGCGGTGCTGCGCGAGGCGGTCCAGGCGAAACGGCCGGAGCCGCCGGCGCGCACGAAGACCGACCTGCGCCCGCTCACCGACCCGCTGCCGTTCCTGATCTGGATTCTGGACCGGGACCGGATGTGCACCTATGTCAACAAGAAGGTGCGCGACTTTACGGGCATGCCGTTCGAGCAGCTCGCCGGCTCGGGCTGGAGCAAGGGCATCGCCCGGGCGGATTTCAACCGCTATACGGCCTATTACAACGACCGCTTCGAGGACCAGGAGCCGATGCAGCTCGTGTACCGCTACCGCCGGCACGACGGCGTCGAGCGGTGGATGCAGGAGACCTGTGTGCCGACGGTCGACGCCGAAGGGGTCTTCGACGGCTACGTATGCACGGCGATCGATATCTCCGCGCTCAAGACGGTCGAATCGCAATTCACGCGGGCCGTGCAGGAGGCTGTGGATCTGTCCGACCTCTCGTCTGCCCTGACGGTCTGCCGGCGGGCGGACAACGCGACGGTGCTGTCGGACAACGTCCGCATCGCCGACGCCCTGGTGGAATATGCCTCCGGCATCAGCCACGAGGACCTGAAGGCGCTGATGCACCATGCCGGCCAGCAGCTGCACATCGCCATCCAGTCGGTGCTTTCGTTCGCCAGCGTCCGCTCGGCGCCGGCGACGATCTCGCATCACAAGGTGCTGCTTGAGAAAGTCACGGCGCGCACTCTGGGCATCATCCAGCCGATGACGCTGGAGCGCGGCCCGCAGCTGCGGGTCGAGGCGCAGCCTCACGATGTGATGGTGCTCACCGACGAGCTGATGCTCCACCGCATCATGGAGAATCTGCTGCGCAACCTGCTGCCCTATACGCAGACCGGGGTTATCGGCATCGAGATCGGCGCGGATGAGGACATCGGATTCGTCCGGATCAAGGATATCGGCCCCGTGCTTCCGGCCACGTTCCTCACGAACCTGGTGGGGAATTACCGCAAGAAAAACGCCGCCGGCGACACGCTGATGCATACGGCGGGGCTGGAGATTTCGCTGGCCCGCAAGCTGGTCGAACTGCTCAACGGCAGCCTCAAGATCGAGGAGCACCCGCAGCGCGGCGTGGCCTTCGTGCTCGGCTTCCCGCTTGCCGAAGATCCGTACGCGAGTGTGACGGGCGACGCCCTGCCCGAGAAGGTCGGGCGCCGTCAGCCGATGATCACGCGGCCGCCGGAAACCGTGGCGCCGGAACCGCCCGCGCCGCCCGCGAAGGAGCCGATGCCGCCGGAGCCCGCCGCTCCGGCCGCGACGAACGGTCATGCCGACGTCGAAGAGCCGGCCGGACCCCGTCTGCTGGTTGCCGAGGGCAATGCGGAGATCCAGCGCATCGTGCGCTCGTTGCTCCAGCCCTACTACACGCTGACGATCGCGCCGACGATGTCCAGCGTGATGGAAGAGGCCCGGCAGCAGACCTTCGATCTGCTGCTGCTCGACGTCCACCTCGAAGGCGAACTCAGCGGTCTGGAGCTGCTGCACCGGCTGCGGAGCATGCCGCAGTACCTGAACACGCCGGCCATCGCCGTCGCCTACAGCACGGATGGCTTCAGCGAGCAGGATGCGATGCACCGCGCCGGCTTCGACGGTTTCCTGCGCAAGCCGTTCTCGATTGTCGAACTGCTCGATACCGTCGAAAAGCTGACGGCCACCTGAGGTCTCAGGCGTTCTCCGTCATGGCCCGGAACAGCCAGGCCTGCGCCATCGCCCATCCGCGTTTTACCGTCGCCGGCGACAGCTGAAGCGCCTCGCTCGTCTCGGCGATGCTCATCCCGCCAAAAAATCGACACTCCACGATGCGGACCTGTCTGGGACTGAGTGTCTCGAGCCGCTTCATCGCCTCATCCAGCAGCACCAGGTCGTCGGCGTGTTCGGGCGACAGGTCCATCATCCCGGAAGCCACGAGCCGCTCTTCCTGGAGCGACAATTTGATCTGGTCGCCGCCGCGTTTTTTGCGTTGCCGCTTCTTGGCGTAGTTGATCAGGATATGGCGCATCGCGATCGCGGCGACACCATAAAAATGGGCGCGGTTGTTCCATTCGGCTGCCGGCCCTCCCATCATCTTGAGATAGGCTTCGTGGACGAGCGCCGTGGTGTTGAGGGTGTTATCCCCCTGCCAGTGCCGCCGCTGGCCGTGCGCCATCTCGTGGAGATGATCGTAGACGAGCGGAAACAGCTGGTTCAAGGCCCCGTCGTCGCCCTGGCGGAGGGCATCGAGGAGTTGCGTGACACGGGTCGTTACGTCGTTGCCGGCCATGTGATCTCGGAGCGGGGAAGAGAGTCGGTGACCGGAGGTTACAGCGGCGCTGCCAGAATTTCAATGCGCGCGGTCGCCCTGGGCGAGTTCGCCGGCGCCGCGGCGTTCGAGCAGGCTTACGATGTCCGGGAAGTTGCGGGACGTGGCGTAGCCGAAGGCGGTATTGCCGTCGGCGTCGACGGCGTGTACGTCAGCCCCGCGGCTCAGAAGCAGGTCGACGACGCCCGAGTAGCCTTCCCGCGTGGCGAGATGCAGCGGGGTCTGTCCCATCCGGTTGGCGATAGACGGGTTGCCGCCGGCGTCGAGGAGGACGCGCATCAGCGCGGTGGTTCCGGAAAGCGCGGCATGATGCATGGGCGTCGTCCCGAATACGGTGCGCGCGTTGGGGTCGGCGCCGTGCGCCACGAGCAGGGCGGCGATCTGCGGGTCCTTGACCATGGTATGCGCGCCGTGCAGCGGGGTCTCGCCAAACGCCGTCACGGCGTCGACGCGCGCGCCGGCGGCGAGTAGTGCCTCCGCCACGGCAACCGAACCGGTTTCGGCGGCGATGTGCAGCGGCGTCCGGTCGTTGCCGTCCGCGTTGCGTGACATCTGGTTGGGGTCGGCGCCGGCGTCGAGGAGGAGGTTGACGAGGTCGAGCCGGCGGGCTTCGACGGCCCGGTGGAGCGGGGCGTACCCATCGAAGAGCGAAAGGCTATCCGGGCGCGCGCCCGCGGCCAGCAGATCGGCCACCCGGGTCGAGTCGCCATCCCACACCGCCTCGTGGAGCGAGTCCGTCAGCAGCTCGGCCGCCGAGGTCGCGGGCCAGGCATCGGGTGTTAAAGCCAGCGTATCCGGTTGTGCCGGGGCCGGGGTGAAACTGGTACGGGAAAAGGGGTTAGACAGGAGGGGGAGCAGGAGCAGGACAGGGATAACGATCAATCGTCTCATACGCCGGGGGAACCGTTAGGGGGTAAGGGCGGATGAGGTGCGCGCGATGCGCCAATAGCCGAGGTCGACGACCTCCGTGCGGGTGGGGATGCACGGGACGGTGGGATGCCGGCGGAAAAGACAAAGCCCGTGCCGGCGCGAGGCTGTTCGGGCTGAAAAGGGTCAAAAAGGCAGCATTAAGCGGGTCCTAACCGTCTCGAAATGAGAACTGAGACTCGGGGAGGGGGCTGAAGGGTTCAAGGGGTGAGGTTCGAGGTTCGAGGTATGCACCCTTGAGAAACTGTTGAGAAATAAAAAATGGGTTGTCTTCCTGAGCCCCCCGGCGCTTGCGACGGGGTTGTCGAAAGCCCGCCCCCGCGAACGCGGGACGACCTCCCGAATCACTCGCGCAGGGCTCCCATGAGCGTCTCACGGTGGTTCGAGAGGTCTCCCCGCGTTCGCGCGGACGGGCATTCGTCATGGCCCGAATTCATTGTGCCGGCTGCTCATGCGATCAAAGCGGCAGAAGCAAGCTATTGATCGAAAACACGAGGGATGGCATGGCGAAGTCATTAGCACACCACTCGGCGCCATTCTGAGTCCCTCCCTCTGCCGAGTTTTCGCTGACTGCAGGCCTGATTCAACCCGGCCTTGTAGCATGTTTTTGAAGCCCTGCGAAGCTGGGCCAGGAATCTCACGTTGACGGCGTGAAGAGCATGCACTCCAAGTTTCGCAATAGCTTCTGAACCTCAACCCCTCGAACCTCGAACCCAGCTCCCCCCTGTCAGCGGAGGCGGACGACGTAGGCGGCGCCGGGCTCCTGGTCCGAGTGTTCGCCGATGACGGCGAATTCGCCGCTGGCGGCGAGGGAGTAGCCGAACGCCACGGCCCCGACGTCGAAGATGCGCCGCTGGGTCCACTCGCCGTCCGGCTTGCGTTTGAATTCGTACACGACCCGGTCGATGTTGAAGTTCTTCCCGAGCTGTTCGTCGTAGCCGGCGATGAGCGCGCTGTCGCCATCGAACGAGACCTCGGAGCCGAACGCGCCGTGTTTATACGGAACGCGCGGATGCAGGGTCTGCGAGAGCGTCCATTCGCCGGCGTCCGTTTTTTCGTACAGCGTCGCGGCGCCGGATTCGTGGTCGCCGTCGCGGCTTTCGCCCACGAGGATGCGGCCGTGGCTGATATCCACCGAGATCAGGATGTCGTCGATGCCGCCGAAACGCTTCGCTTCATGCCAGGTGTCGGTGGACGGGTCGCGCTCGAACACGTAGATCGATCCGGGTTTTTCGCGGTAATACATCGAGGACGTAATGACGGCCACGTCGCCGTCGAGGGCGGCATTGCCGCCGAAGACGCCCTGGGCCAGTCCGCCGCTGCCGGAGAGGCGCGCGGAGCGGATCCAGCGTCCCGAGACGGGATGGCGCTCGTAGATGTACGCGGCGCCGGCGTAGCGATGGCGAATCGGATCGCCGGAGGTCGTGATCAGCGCCCGGTCGCCATCGAGCGACACCGACGCCGCGAAGGAGCCTTCTTCCTCCTTCCGCTCATCGACGATCTTGGCCGCTTCGACCCACTCGCCCGACGTCGAGTCCCGCTCGAACACGTACGCCGCATTGGAGGCATTCCGGCTGGTCAGGTTGCCCGAGGCCGTGATGAGCGCCCGATTTCCGCTCAGCGAGAGGCCATGGCCGAAAAAGTCGCCCTCGACACAATCCCGCGGCGTGAGGCGCGCCATCTGAACCCACGTCTCCAGTTCGGAGTCGCGCTCGAAGACATACACGGCGCCCGAGTTGGGGCCGCAGTTGTTCTCCGCGCTCGCGCCCACGAGGGCCCGGTTGCCGTCGATGGCCACCGAGACGCCGAATGCGCTCGCGGCGGACGTGTCCGCGTAGGGTATCTTGAAGATCTGGCCGTTCGCCGGCGACGCCGTGAACGAGACGACGATCACGGCCAGGAGGCCGAGTGCCACGATCACGCGGGACGTAGGGTTCGCTTTCATGCAGACTTGGGATTCGCTCTGACAGGGTGACGGCCGGCTGACCGTCACGTACAGGCTGCCTAAACTACACGCGAGCACGCCAGCGCTCGTAATCCGCTCGCGTTTCCGCATGGCCTGCTCCGGCACCTGCCGGCATGGCCATGACGCGGCGTCGCGATGCGCGAATCGACGTACGACGGCTGCTCCAACACCATACGCCCGGCGCCCCATAGGGTTTACGGAGCCGGCGTTTTTGAGCCCTTCCCCTAGATCGCAAACGTATAGGTGTACTTGACGATCAACGTGCGCCCGTTCGATGTCGGCAGCACGTATTCGGCGAACCGGTTGCGGTCCGAGTTCAGCTGCTCGTCGTACACGATCCAGAGGTCGTTTCCTTCCCGGAAATTGTACCGGAGCCGCAGGTTCGTGGAGATGCGATCGACCGCGCTGTTGTACTGGATGAAGGCGTTCGCCGAAAGCATGGTGTTCAGGGCCGTGCCGATGCGCAGCCGCGCGATATGGGCATCGAATTCCTGGTCGCGGTCCGGAAAGCGGATCCGGCTGTATTCGTACTGTCCGGTGAGTTCGAGGTATTTGGAGACGTACCAGGTCGGGGTCAGGGCGATGCTGCTACGCCATCCGTCGAAGAACGAGCCGGCGTCGACAGCGAAACTGACTTTCTTGAGCTGCGTCTGGGGCATGGTGTATTCGAACGAGGCGGCGGCGTTGGTGTACGAGCCGATCGGCACCTGGGCGTCGGACGACAACACGAAGGGCTCCAGCAGGTCCTCGTAGACGATGCGCGCCTCGAGGGTGCCGCTGGACAATCGTTTGTCGCTGTACGACCAGGAGATCGTGCCTTCGGCCGACTCGGCGGTGCCGTCGGCATTGCGCAAGTACGAATTGCCCCCCAGCGCCAGGGTATGCCAGATGAGCTTCGACGATTCGCCCGGCAGCCAGGTGTAGGACACGCTTTGATCCGAGAGCAGGAAGTCGTTCCGCTGGATGAATCCGATGCCCGGGTTGTAATTCTCGCCCGACCATACCCAGCCGCTGCGGTAGCCGAATCCGGCGCGGCGCCGGCGTTCGATCTCGGCCGTGAGCCGGCCTCCGCTCATCACATCGGCGCCGGCGAGGTCCCGCTTGTCGAAGGTCTGCGCCCACTGGAAATTCAGGAAGTCGTCGCCGACGATCCGGATCAGCCCGTCGATCCCGTAGGCCAGATTGTAGCTGCCGTCGACGCCGATGCGCGTCGTGCTCATCACGCCGGCGTACGACTGCGAGTTGATCACCTGCCGCCGCGCGCGCAGGACGCCGAAGTTCTCCGACGGGAGCGCGTTGAACTCGGCGGTATGCATGTCCAGAAACCCGAATTCCCACCCGCCGACCCGGCCGACGACGCGCGCGCCGCCCAGGATGCGGACCGGCTGCCCGGCTTCGGTCAGGCCGATGCGCCGGCTGTGAAAGAGCCGGCTCTGGCCGCCCGTCTTGAAATCGAACAGCCCCGAACGCTCCTGGAAGAACTGGCGTTTCTCCGGAAAGAAGAGGTTGAACCGGGTGAGGTTGACCTGCTGATCGTCGGCCTCGGCCTGGGCGAAGTCGGTATTCACCGTCAGGTCCAGGTTCAGGTTGCTCGTGAGCCCGTACTTGAGGTCGACGCCCACCTCGTGCTTCCAGTCCGTATGGGAGTTGAAGGCGTTGATCTCCGGATTCAGGTTCTGGGTCATCCCGCCCCCGCCCAGGGCATAGGGGGTGATATACACCGGGTTGCTGGGCGTGATGTCTTCCATCACGATTTTCTGCGCCCTGGATGGTTTCAGAAAGGCCCAGTTGACGGTCGGGGGGATGTCGGGGTAGATGAGGCGCTCGCTGCGCCGGGCGACCTTGCGCTGGACGGTCATCCCCATGATGACTTTCCCGTCGTGGGGCTCGAAGCGAAGGCTCGAGAACGGGATCCGCAGTTCGGCGAACCATCCTTCGGGAGTAACCTGGGTTTTGACATCCCAGAACGTGTTGAAGCTGCGGTTCAGCCAGCTGCTGTTCGAGATGCCGCCGCCGCTGGCGTCGTTGGAGATCGACGCGTCCAGCCGGTTGCCCGCCGGCGTGGTGGTGATCAGGATGCCGGTCTCGTTGTCGTTGTAGGTGTCGAGCAGGATCTCGAAATGGTCGTCCCCGCTGAGTCGATCCCGGTAGAGGGTGTTCGCGCGGATGCCGTTGCGGTCCTTGTCATAGGCGCGCAGCGAGGCATAGAGGTAATGGTCGTCGTACCCGAAGCGGATCTCGGTGTCCTCGGAGGGGGGTACGCCGTAACGGGGTTCGTACTGGACGACGGGAAGCGGCTCGATGGCCTCCCAGTCGGGCTCGTCGCTGAAGCCGTCGAGCACGATCGGGCCCGTCATCCGGTGCAGGACGAGCGGGGGGCGGTCCTGGGCCAGGGTGTCGGAAAGGAAGAACGATGCCAGTACGACGAGACACAGCAAACGACACAGACGCATGGCGGCACATTCGGCTAGGGTAGAGGAGACAGGAGCCCCTAAGCTAATCGCCGGCCATCAGGGAAGCAATCGGGTTGCGATGAGAGTCAGGGCAATCGCCTTCTCTTCAAACATGCGCATCTCCCGGTATGGGAGCATGGGGGGTATGGTAGGTTTTGCGGTAAAAAATGCCCCCATGCACCCAAACTCCCATACGCTTCTCGCGGCCAGGGCGAGCATGCGATGGCCCTGCGGTGGGCGTCGCGTCCCGTTGGCGTCCTGCTAGGATTCGACTAGGATTCGACCTCGGCGAGCTGCTCGGCCATCTGCTCCCAGGTCGCATACAGCGAGGCGAGTTCGTCTTTGATCGTCTGGTAGGCGACGGTTGTGGCACGCGACTTTTCGGGGTCCTCGTACAGCGTCGGATCGGCCAGCACGGCTTCGAGCTTTTTCTTCTCGGCCTCTTTCTTCTCGATGCGGACCTCCACGTCGCGGTAGGCGGCGCGGAGTTGTTTGGGGGAGAGGTCGGCGCTGCCGTTGCCGGCTGCCGCTCCGCCCTGGCGTTCCGCATCGCGCCGGCGCTGCCGCTCCTCGGCTTCCAGGCGCTTCTGCTCCTTGGTTTTGGGTCCTCCGCTGCGTTTGGCCGCCTTGTCTTCGGCGGTGGCGCCGTTCTGGGGGGCGGCGGCGCTATCCTGCCGGCGGGCGACCTGGCCCGCGGTGCCGTGCTCCATCTGCCAGAGGTAGTCGGCATAGTTGCCCAGGTACTCGCGCGCCTCGCCGTGCTCCACACGCCAGACCTTGTTGACGATCTGGTCGAGGAAGTGGCGGTCGTGGCTGACGACGACAAACGTCCCGGTGTACTGCTTCAGCGCCTCGATGAGCACGTTGATCGAACGGATGTCCAGATGGTTCGTGGGCTCGTCGAGGATGAGGAAGTTGGCCGGCCGGAGCAGCGTCCGCGCCAGCGCCACGCGGCTCTTCTCGCCGCCGGAGAGCACCTTGGTGTACTTGAAGACGTCGTCGCCGGAGAACAGGAAGGCGCCGAGCACGGAGCGCAGTTCGGTCTCGGTGTGCCCGCGGCCCACCTCGTACATCGAGTCGAGGATGGTGTGATTCGGGTTGAGCGTGTCGGCCTGGTGCTGGGCGAAATAGGTCATTTCGACCTGGAAGCCCAGCTTGCGCGTCCCCTCGAACGGCTCGGTGCCGTTCAGGATACGGGCGAGGGTCGACTTCCCGGCGCCGTTTTTCCCCGTCAACGCGATCTTGTCGCCGCGCTCGATGATCATCGGGCGCGCCTTTTTGAAGACGTCGATCCGGCCTTCGGGGGTGTCGTAGCGCTTCGAGTATTCGGAGAGTTCGAGGACGACGCGGCCGGCGGGTTTGGGCTCCGGGAATCGGAAGTGGATGCCCGCTTCCTCGTCGGGCGGCGGCGGGATGCGCTCGAGCTTGTCGAGCATCTTCACGCGCGACTGGGCCTGTTTGGCTTTCGTGGCCTTGGCTTTGAACCGGGTGATGAAGCGCTCGGCCTCGGCGATCTGCTTCTGCTGGTTCTCGTAGGCGGCCCGCTGGATGTCGCGCTGGAGGACGCGGTCCTTCAGGTAAAACGAGTAGTTGCCGGCGTATTCGACGATCTTGCCGCGGATCAGCTCGGCGGTGGTGCGCACCATCCGGTCGAGGAAGTACCGGTCGTGCGAAACGATGACCACCGTGCCGGGATAGGCCTTGAGGTATTCCTCGAGCCAGGCGATGCTGTCGATGTCGAGGTGGTTCGTGGGCTCGTCGAGCAGGAGGAAGTCGGGCTGGCGGAGGAGGAGTTTCGCGAGCGCGACGCGCATGCGCCAGCCGCCGGAAAAGGTCTGGAGGGGGCGGTCCATGTCGTCCGCCTCGAACCCGAGGCCGGCGAGGACGGATTCCGTCCGGTCCGAGATGCGATGGGCCTCGAAGCCGGCGAGGCGGGCGTGGACGTCGTCGAAGGCGTGGAGGAGCTTGTGGTAGGCCGGCGACTCGTGGTCCGTCTGGGCCTCCATCTGATGCACGAGGCGCTCCTCTTCCGCCTGGAGTTTGAGGATCTCGGCGAAGGCGAGCATGGCCTCCTCCTTGATCGTCCGGTCGGTCGGGGCCTCCTGGATGTCCTGTTCGAGGAAGCCGACGGTGGTGGTGCCTCCCATCGTCACCTCGCCGCCGTCGATCGGCTGGCTGCCGGCGATCGCGCGGAGCAGGGTCGACTTGCCGGCTCCGTTCGGCCCGATCAGGCCGATGGATTGTCCGGGTTTGATGGTCCACGTGAGCCGGTCGAAAATCGGCCGGCCTCCGAAGGCGAGATCTATGTTCTGAAGCTGGATCATTGGGCGATATCAGGCCTGTCCTGAGGCGGCTCCCGCGCTGGCGGAAGGTATCGTAGGCGTGCTCGGTTTCAGCGGTCAGGATGGCGCTGAAGCGGGCCTCAGGGGCAGGGCTCAAACAGCGAACCGGGCGGGGATGATCCGTTAACTTTGGGCTAACCCGGGGTCGTGTTGTCTACGGCAAACCCTGGATTATGCCGGACTGCCCGTGGTCATCGAGGCCGGCACGGTGTGGACGCGCTGTTTAAACCCTACCTGGCGTGCACCCCAACAAACTGACGTGAAAAGCTGATTTCCACGTTTTAGGGCGGATGATCCTCAACCTATACCCGGGGCCATCAATCCCCAGAGCGCGATCGAATCGGGGGGAAGCGGAGGACAGTTAGCAAAAGCCAAATAATGATAAGAGGTTGATCCATTCTCCCCTAATCGATGGCCGCATAAACGGCTAGTTTCATTCCGTAGCTCCGCCAGTTCCGTTTACGCGATGCGACTGATTAACTCGTGTTACGCAAGGCATCGTGTCCATCTGTGGATGCAAGATGAAGGATGCAGGATTTCGTCCGGAAAGCCTGCTGCCCGGTACAAAATCCTGCATCTTGCATCCTGCATCAGATTACCAGGCACACGGCTGCGTAAAATCAGTGATTAAGGGAAAGCCCGCACCACGTTCGTCGAAAACCATGAATCGTTCACTCGCCTGGATGTGTGCCATCATCCTGTTTGCCTTTATCGGCCTTCCCGCCCGGGCCCATCTCAGCGATCACTACCTGAATGACTCGGCATCAGACAGGGGGGTGCCCAATGCGACGGCTTTAACCTTGAAGAGGGTAGTACCGGCTGCTGATACCCCACTTCAACTCTCCCCTATTTTTGCCACCGGGGCTGTACTGCAGCGCGGTGTGGCTTTGCCGGTCTGGGGCACCGGCTCAACCGGGGCGAGCGTCACGGTCACATTCAACGGCATCACCGAGACGACCCAGGTGGATGCTGATGGCAACTGGCGTGTTGATTTTCTGGCGATGGATGCCGGCGGACCGTACGCCATGACGGTTACGTCTGGAGTGGAAACGATCCAACTCACAGACATGTACCTCGGCGATGTGTGGCTGGCTTCAGGGCAGTCCAACATGGAATGGACGGTGAGCCAGCTTCCGATTGCGTCCGAGGTGATCGCGGCCGCCAACGACCCGGAGATTCGTCAATTCAAGGTCTCGAGTTCGCTGACGAGCGAGCCCAAGACGACCTTGCCGGCGACCAGCTCCTGGAAGGAAGCGACCCCGAGCACTGTCGGCGACTTCAGCGCGGTTGGCTACTTCTTCGCCAAACACCTCCGCGACCATGTGGATGTACCCATTGGGATCATCAACGCGACCTACGGGGGGAGTCGGATCGAGACCTGGATGAGCGAGGAGATGCTCGGCTACGACGAAGAAGATGTCATCCTGGCTGACGGCGCGCCGTATCGGCAACCGACCCTGGCCTACAACGCGATGATCCACCCGCTGCTCCCTTTTCCGGTGAAGGGTTTTTTGTGGTACCAGGGGGAATCCAATAACGCAACGTTGCCGGATGTAACTGCCTATGCGGCACAGTTTCAGACCCTGATTCAGGGATGGCGCAGCTCGTGGGGCCTCGGTGATCTGCCCTTTTTCTGGGTCCAGCTCCCGAACTTTGGCGGCGTACCCGGTCCGATCCCTTCTCAAAGCCACCTGTGGCCCCTGTTTCGCGCAAGTCAGGATTCCGCCCTGGTGTTGCCCAATACGGGCCAGGCTATCACCATCGATATCGGCGACCCCGTCAATATCCATCCTCCCGATAAAGAACCCGTTGGCTACCGACTCTCCCTGATCGCCCGCAAACAGGTATACGGCCAGGATATCGTCGATTCCGGCCCAGTCCCCGCAGGCGACGTCGTCCATGTCAACGGACGCGTCAGTATCCCGTACGACCACGTAGGTAGTGGTTTGGTCGCCGATCCGGACGGCGTGCCTGGCAGCTTTACCCTCCTCGGGGAGAATGGCACGTATGTAAGGGGAGAAGCCGCCATCGAGGGCGACAAGGTGGTAGTCTGGCACGACGACGTGCCCGTGCCGGTACTCGTTCGCTATGCCTGGGAGAACAATCCCCTTAATCCCAACCTGTATAACGGCGAGGGGCTACCCGCGGCACCGTTCGAGGCGGCCGTGTCGCCGTACGTCGAGCCACCCGTCGAAACGGCAACCCTTGCTCTGGGCGATCTCAACCTCGGCGTTGCCGCCCACGATCCGCGCACAGGGACGGGGTACATTCTGTACTCTGAAGAAAGCGTGCATACCCGTTTTGCTTCGGCTCCCCCCAGCGCATGGGCCGCCGACCACCTGATTGCCGTTGTGTTCGAAGATGGAGCATGGCTTTTCGACCGCAATAAAAGCGTGCTCGTGCCGTTCACGCCGCGTTCCAGCGACCGACTGCTGGTAGAGATCGACTTCGGCGCCAATACGGCCAACCATCTGGCCGGCGTTGACGCGGCGGTGGAAGGGATCAACGCGGGATACGTAAGCGGCGACCTGCTGGTCACCCCTGAAATGTGGGGCGGCGCGCCGGACATAGGTGAGTTCTGGGTATCGGGAACCGAAGTGGTGATCAACGCAGCGGGGCTCAATCGCTCGCCCGTACTGGCGGCCATCGAGGATCAGTTCAACGACGTCGATGAAGCGGTCGCGCTTGGCCTTTCAGCAACCGACAGCGATGGGGATCCCATTTCGTTCTCGGCAACCGGTTTGCCACCCGGGCTCGGCGTATCGGGCAGCGAAATCACGGGCACCATCTCGGCCGCTGGGGTCTTTAACGTGGTCGTGACGGCCTCCGATGGAGCCGGCGGCAGCGACACCACGACGTTTAGCTGGACGGTTGACAGCGGCGATCCATCTACCACCATCCCTCTCGCACTCGGTGACCTGAAACTGGGTATCGCGGCGCACGATCAGCGCACGGGGCCTGGTTACATCATGTACTCCGAAGAGCCTGTCCATACCCGTTTTGCAGATAATCCGCCCAGTGCCTGGAATGCCGATCACCTGATCGCGGTGGTGTTCGACAACGGCGCGTGGAAAATCGATCGCAACAAGTTCGCCCTGGTGCCCTTTACGCCGCTACCGAGCGATCACCTGCTGGCATCGGTGGACTTCGGCACCAACGAAGTGGTCCACCTGGTGGGCATCAACACCGTTGTAGAAGGCATCAACGCCGGCATGGTGAGCGGGGACCTCGTCATTACGCCTGACATGTGGGACGGCGCGCCGAACGAGGGTGAATTTGGCGTAACCGGAACGACGGTCGAAATCCCGGGAACGCTTGCCCAGTCGATGGCCGGCGGAGACAATACGCACGTGCTGGCCTTGGCGGCCCGGGAAATCCCTGACGGATTTGACCTGAACGCGATCTATCCCAATCCCTTCAACAGCACGACGACGATCGAATACCATGTGCCGGAAGAAAGTCCGGTTCGGATCGAAATCGTCAACATAGCTGGTCAACGGGTGAACGTACTCATCGACAACCGCACCATGCCGGCCGGGCGTTGGCGGAGCGTCTGGGATGGGACGGCGGACAACGGCATGGCGGTGGCGGCCGGCGTATACATGGTGCAAATGCAGGCAAATGGGTACCGGGAGATCCGCAAGGTCGTGCTGATACGATAACATGCACGGATGCACAGCCGCCGTTACCCCTCACGACCCAGATTCCATGCTGGCAGCTGTCGCAGGTCGGGTTAGCCGTAGATCGGGTTAGCGAAGCGTAACCCGACATTGAATTGGTCCTGTATTCCACCACGGCTCGTCTCGTCATTCCCGCGCACGCGGGAATCCATACAACGCGATTCGGATGGCGTGGTGGCCCGTTGCGTTGTGGTGGTGCGTGTCGGGTTACGGGATGCGCCAACCTGCAACGCCCGACGCCCACGCATCGGGCTCAATACGCGTTCTCGTTCACGAACCCGCGCCACAGGGTCATCCACATGATGCGCAAGTCCAGCAGAATCGACCAGTTCTGGATGTAATACAGGTCGTATTCGATCCGCCGCTCGATCGACGTGTCGCCCCGGAGCCCGTTCACCTGCGCCCACCCGGTGATGCCGGCCTTCATCTTGTGCCGCAGCATGTACCCCGGCACCTTGTCCCGGAAACTCTCGATGAACACCGGCCGCTCGGGGCGGGGGCCGACGACCGACATGTCGCCGCGCAGCACGTTGATGAACTGCGGCAGCTCGTCGAGCGACGACTTGCGGAGGAACGAGCCGAACCGGGTCGCGCGCACCTCGCCGGCTTTCGCCCACACCGGCCCACTGGCGGACTCGACGTTCACGGGCATCGACCGGAACTTGAGCATCTCGAACGTATGCCCGTTGAGCCCCATCCGCTCCTGCCGGTAAAATACGGGGCCGGGCGACGAGAGCTTGACGCCGAGCGCGATCAGCAGCATCGCCGGCGCGGCCACGAGCAGGAACAGCGCCGAAAAGGCGATGTCCACCAGCCGCTTCACAAACCGGCGCACCTCCATCGGTCCCTCGTCGACGATATGCAGCACGGGCAACCCGTCGATATCCGTCACGCGGCTGTTGAGGAGGTCGAACTGGAGCAGATCGGGCACGAGGCAGACGTGCGTCAGGCGCGTCGAAAGGGCATTGACCATGTGCTCGATCTTCCCCGTCGCCGAGAGCGGGAGTGCGATGTAGAGGTAGTCGATGGGCTGGCCCTCGGCGTTGAACCGGTCGACGAGGGCCGCGGCGTCCTCGACGCGGCCGATCACGTCGGGGGCGTCAGACTTGTGGTCGTCGAGGAATCCCACCACGTGCAAGCCCATCCAGGGATAGGCCTCGAAGGCGTTCTGAAGCCGCCGGCCGGCCTTGCCGGCGCCGGCGATGAGCACCCGTCGCTGATAGTGCCCCCGCGCCCGCGCGCGGCGGATGAGCGAAAAAACGATCACGCGCGCGAGGATCATATATGTCGGCGTGAGCAGCCCGAACAGGATCATGTGCAGCCGCGAGAAATACAGCGCGCGGTAGAACGAGAGCGAGGCGGCCACGACGAGCAGGCCGAGGCCGACGGCGCGCGCCACGGAGAAGATGAGGCGGGGCAGCCGCTGCGCCCGGTCGGGCGCGTACAGCCCGGACAGGCCGAACACGCCCATCGACACGACCAGCACCCACGGGAAAAACTCCATGTAGCGCGACAGCGGGAGCCACTCCGGCGGCGTCAGCACCTGGAATCGGATAAACCACGCGGAGATCCACCCGAGGCTCACGAGCGCGAGGTCAGCGACGAAGAGCAGTCGTTGGAAAAGCCGGCTTTGTTCCTGGAGCATCGTTCCGTCCGTTGAGCGCGAGCGCGCAATCCCCTCAATTAAACGCGCCTGGCATCAAACGTTCAAGGCGTCGCCGGCCAGGGCGATGGCCCCCATCACGCCGGCCCGGTCGCCCAGCCCCGGCGGAACGATGTAGGTGTCGATGTTTTGCAGGATCGCCGGATGTTGAACGTATCCCGCGAGGGCCCGCTGCACCCGCGAGCGGATCATGGGGAACAGATGCCGCTGATCCATCACGCCGCCGCCCATGATGATGCGCTGCGGGGACAGGGTGACGATGTAGTTGACGAGCGCCATCGCGAGGTAATGCGCCTCGTACTCCCAGGCCGGATGATCCGGCGCCAGCTGCGGCGCCGGCACGCCCCAGCGCGCCTCGATCGCCGGCCCGGTGGCCATCCCTTCGAGGCATGGACCGTGGTAGGGGCAGTGGCCGGCGAAGGTGTCGCCCTCCGCGCGCGGCAGCATGAGATGCCCCATCTCGGGATGAACCAGCCCGTGCAGGCAGCGCCCGTGCACGATCGCTCCGCCGCCGATGCCGGTGCCGACGGTCAGGTACAACACGGTATCCAGCCCCCGCGCCGCGCCCCAGCGGGCTTCGCCCAGCGCCGCGCCGTTGACGTCGGTGTCGAACCCGACGGGCACATTCAGCTCGCGGCTCAGGTAGCCGGCGAAGTCGGTGTTCGCCCAGCCCTTTTTGGGGGTGGAGGTGATGTAGCCGAAGCGGGACGACGCCGGGTCGGGATCGACCGGTCCGAACGAGGCGATGCCGAGCGCGCTGAGCTCGACCTTGTGCGAGCGGAAAAAGGCGAGGGCGCGCCCGAACGTCTCCTCGGGCGTCGTCGTCGGGAAGCGCTCGGTAGCCACGATGTGGTCCGGCCCCGAGGCGATGGCGCAAACGAATTTGGTGCCGCCGGCCTCGATGCCGGCGAAAAGGGGTCGGGTGGTCATGAGGTAGGGATCATGGATTCAGGCGAGCGAATGGCGCATCGCGCTGCGCCGGCGATGCCGTCAACCGCCGATGTGAAGCAGCAGCCAGCCGGCTACCGCGCCGCCTAGGACGATCCAGGCGGCGTTCGTCTTGTAGCGCACGACGAGCACCGCCGCCGCGGCGGCGATGACGACGCTGCGCCAGCTCACAAGCGTCTCCATCCCGAGCTGGACGACCACCGCAGCCATCAGCGCGATCGCGGCGACGTTGACGGCGTCGAGAAACGCGGCGGTCCAGGGGGAACGACGCAGCTTCGGGATGATCGGGTTCAGGATCAGCACGAAGATAAACGACGGCAGGAAAATACCGAGGGTGGCGACCACGGCGCCCGGCGCCCCGGATATCACGTAACCCAGGAACGTCGCCGTGGTGAGCACGGGGCCCGGCGTGAACTGCCCCATGGCGATGGCGTCGAGCAGCTGGCTCCGGCTGATCCAGCCGAGATCGTCCACGAGCCCCCCTTCGAGGAAGGCGATCAGGACATAGCCGCTGCCGTACAGGATGGCGCCGATCTTCAGGAAATACAACCCCAGCTGGGTGAGCGACACGCCGGCCGCCACGCCCGCCGCCGCGCTGCCGGCCGCCACCGCCGTCGAGTCCTGGGGCAGCAGCGGCAGGAAGGCGCCCCGCGCCGCGGATCCCGGCGCCCGGAACCACACCATCCCCAGAAATCCTCCTGCGAAGAGCGCCTGGATCTCGTTGAGCCCCAGCAGCACCGACGCGGCCACGGCCACGCCCAGCACGGCGAACCGCCAGTCCTTGACGGCCTTCCCCCCCAGCTTCCAGATGGCGCCGAGGATGACGCTGATCACCGCCGGCTTGATGCCATATAAAAAGGGTTCGACCGCCGGCAAGGTTCCGTACGTCACATACAGCCAGGCGAGCAGGCCGGTCAGGACCGCCGCCGGAAAGATGAAGGAGGCGCCCGCGACGAACAGCCCCGGCCAGCCGGCGCGCTCGTAGCCGATGTGCATCGTCATCTCGGTCGAGTTCGGCCCCGGGATGAGGTTTGTCGCGCCGACGAGGTCGAGAAAATGCTCGCGCGAAAGCCACTGCCGGCGCGTCACGAACTCGTCCTCCATCATCGCGATGTGCGCCGCCGGCCCGCCGAACGCGATCAGCCCCAGCCGGAAGAAATGCCGCGCAAGCTCCATGAGGGATGTGCGTTCCGATTCCATATCCCGCTTCCGGCCTCAGCCGGCTCGATTTCGAAGGTTCGTGGGATCCGCCACCAGGTCGATCTTCAGCGAGATATCCAGCGCCGAAACCGAATGGGTCAGGGCGCCGCTCGAGATAAAATCCACGCCCGTCGCCGCGATGGCCGGCACGGTGTCGAGTGTCACGTTGCCCGACGCCTCGGTCACGAGCCGGCCGCCGACGAGGCGTACGGCCTCCAGCAGCATCGACGCGTCCACCCGGCCGTCGGCGTCGAGGCGCACCATGTTGTCGAGCAGGATGATGTCGGCTCCGCCGGCGGCGAGCACGGCGCGTACTTCGTCGAGCGTGCGCGCCTCGATTTCGATCCGCAGGGCGGGGTCCTTCGCCGAGCGATACGCCGCGGCGGCGGAGAGGACGGTGGCGATGCCGCCGGCGGCGGCAATGTGGTTGTCCTTGATCAGGATGCGGTCGTAGAGGCCGATGCGGTGATTCTCGCCGCCGCCGAGGCGCACGGCCCACTTGTCGACGAGGCGCAAGCCCGGCGCCGTCTTGCGCGTGTCGAGGATCCGGGCGGGATGGATGCCCACGGCATCGGCCATGCGGCGGGTCATGGTGGCGATGCCGCTCATCCGCTGCATCAGGTTGAGCGCGAGCCGCTCGCCGACGAGCAGGCTGTGGGCGCGGCCTCTCAGGGTGCCCAGTTCCGCGCCGGGCTGCACGCGATCGCCGTCGGCGACGCGCCAGGCGATGTCGACGGCGGGATCCACCCGGTGAAAGACGCGTGTGGCGGCGAAAACGCCGGCGAGGACGCCCTCCTGCTTCGCCAGAAATCGCCCCGTGGCCGCCTGGTCCGGCGCGACCGTGGCCTCGGTCGTCACGTCGCCGGGGCCGACGTCCTCGCGGAGGGCGTTGTCGATGATGCGGTCGAGCTCGTCGAGCGGGAGGTAGTCGGGCAGCATGCGGCGGTCAGGAAGAGGGCTGGGGTTCGAAGAGCCGGCGGATGCGCTCGGGCGCGGCGATCGGGCGGTTGCGCGCCTCGTCGAAGAAGCACAGCGTGACATGACCGGTCACGAGCAGGTCGGGCTCGTTCTGGCGGCGCACTTCATAATCGATCCGGATGCGCGTGGAGGGGACGCCGGCGAAGATGGTTTTTATTTCGAGGAGGTCGTCGTACTGCGCGGAGCGCTTGTACTGCACGGCCAGGTCGATGACGGGCATCCGGATGCCTTCCGCTTCCAGCGTCTTGTACGCCAGTCCCAGTTCGCGGAGGCCCTCCGTGCGGGAGGCCTCGAAGTAATCGATATAGTGGGTATGATACACGACACCCATCGGGTCGCATTCGCGGTAACGGACCCGGTGGAGATAGGTGTAGACGAACATGACGAAGGGGGAAGCGCGTTACGAGGTCGGCTTTTTCTTGCGGGAGGACGCTTTTTTGGCGGGCGACGCGGCCTTGCCGTTTTTTTCGCCGGCCCTGGGGTCATGAAAGACGCCCATCCCGTCGAACTTTTCGAGCCGGTTCGCGATAAGCTCGGCCGGCGAGAGCGGATCCAGCTCGGCCAGGTTGCGGGCGATGGCCTCGCCGACGGCCGTGAACGCCTGCTGCGGGTCGCGGTGCGCGCCGCCGATGGGTTCGGGGATGATCTCGTCGATCACCTTCACCTCGATGAGGTCGGGCGCCGTCAGCTTGAGGGCGCGCGCGGCTTCTTCCTTGAAATCCCACGAGCGCCACAGAATCGACGAGCAGCTTTCCGGCGCGATCACGGAATACCAGGCGTTCTCCAGCATGAGGATGCGGTCGCCCACGCCGATGCCGAGGGCTCCGCCGGAGGCGCCTTCCCCGATCACGATCGTGACGATCGGCACCTTCAGACGCGCCATCTCGAACAGATTGCGCGCGATGGCCTCGGCCTGTCCCCGTTCTTCGGCCTCGAGGCCGGGATACGCGCCGGGGGTGTCGAGCAGGGTCACGACGGGCTTGTTGAACTTCTCGGCGAGCTTCATCATGCGCAGCGCCTTGCGGTACCCGTCCGGGTTGGGCATGCCGAAGCGGCGGTATTTGCGCGCCTTGGTATCCCGCCCTTTCTGGTGCCCGATGATCATCACGGTGCGGTCCTGCGCGCCGAACTTGCTGCCCCGGAAGCGGGCGAAACCGCCCACCATTGCCGGGTCGTCGGCGAAGGTGCGGTCGCCGTGGAGTTCGATGAAATCGCGCGTCAGCGTCTCGATGTAGTCGAGCGAATAGGGGCGAAGCGGGTGCCGGGCGATCTGCACGTGCTGCCAGCGCGTGAGGTCATCGTAGATCGACACGCGCAGCTCTTCCACCCGGTTCGAGAGGGCCTCGATCTCTTTCGAGAGGTCTATGGATCGATCTTCCTTGTCGAAGGCGCGCATCTCGTCAAGCTTTTGCTCAAGCTCAAAGAGGGGCTTTTCGAAATCCAGGAGATACTGTGGGGTAGGCTTTGCCATGGGTAGATAACCGTGGGCCGGCGGCTCGGAAGGCGCGTGGGTGCAACGCGGAGACGCCGGGATATCCAGAGAATCAGTTCGAGGCTGCCCGCACAATGTACGGCGCAGCGGCCAAAGTACACAGGGGCGAGGGAGTTGTTTCTGCTCGTCACACGCCGGGGCGAAGCGCATGGATGGCGCAAAGGCGGACGCGAGCGGCGGCGTCCGGGGAGGAGGTGGGGGAGCCCGCGCGCGGGGCGCCCATCACCGCTGCAGCTTCTTCTTGATCGTGTGCAGGATGATGTCCAGATCCAGCGTGGCGCACTGGTGGCGGACGTAGAACCAGTAGGCCCGGTTGATCTCGTGATCGTCCGGGTCGTCGGTGGCGAGCGTCTCGGTGATGGTGAAGACGCCCGGTTTGAGGTTCCATTCGGTGGGAATGGCGATGGGCTCGTTCACGCGGTAGCCGACGAGCGACCGGGTGCCGCGGAGGACGGCGGGGAACTGCCGGGTCCGCCGGCGCAGACCGCGAAACCAGCGCGAGTCCTTCCACGTGTCCGAGCAGAACACGATCAGCGGATGGAGGATGATGCCGATGAGCGCGACCGGCACCTCGAAGCACCGCCGGCCCCACTGGCTGCGGCGGCGGCCGAGCGTCGGGTCGGGCGTGAGGCGCGTGGGGAACGAGAGGTCGTCTACCGTCGACTGGCCGATGAGGTGTTTGCCGCTCTCGCTCAGGATCTTGAACTCGACGTCGAGATCCTGCAAGGCCTGGATCTGGGCGAAAACGGTGCGGTTCGGGACGCCGTTGGCCGCGAAGACGACGGCGTCGATCTGCTGGAGCTTGATCACGTCCGTCACATGCCGGAGCGAGCCCAGGTAGGGCACCATGCGTTCGGCCTGCCGGGGCGGCTCGTCATCCAGCGAGACGAAGCCGACCAGCTTGCACGGTGGGTTGGGGTGGCTGATGAGGGTGCGTTCGAGGCGGTTGGCCTCGGTGGGGCTCCCCACGAGCAGCGCCCGGTGGAAGCCTTCCCGCATCAGGTGCCGGCGCACGCGCAGCACCACGCGCATCAAAAAGCCGAAGGCGAGGCTGGACGAAAAGGCGATCAGCACCACCAACCGCGAGAAGGCGATGCTCTGGAAAAATACCGCCGCGGTCGCCAGCGTCATCACCCCGAGGATGTTGCCCACGATGATCGGGCGAATGCGGGTATGCCCGGTGCCCCGGTATCCGCCGGCCAGGGCCGTGCCGGCCACCGTGCTGAGCACGTAGATCGGCGCCACGCACGTGATGAACAGGCGCGGCGGCGGGATGTTGAGCGAGGCGAACCGCGCGAAGCCGGCCAGGACCATCAGCAGGTAAATGACGGCGACGTCCACCAGCGGCCAGCGATACCGCTTGCTGTTGTTGATGATCACCTGCGCCATCGCGCGGATGAAGATGCCGATCCGCAGGATCAGCCGGATCGGCCACGCATGCCCTTTCTTGAAATGCTTCTCGGTGAAGAGGAGCATCGCGCCGTAGAAGAGCTGCACGTACCGCAGCTCGCCTTTTTTCGTGCTCTCGCCCTTGTAATGGATGATCTGGGTGTCGGGCGTATAGTAGATCTTCCAGCCGGCCTTCTGGATCCGGTAGCACCAGTCCAGGTCCTCGCCGTACATGAAGAAGTCCTCGTCGAGCAGGCCGGCGCCGGCCGACCCGTTCAGGTGCCCCATCTCGTCGAACGAGAACCCCGGCTGCTCGCGGCTGAGCCGCTCGGCGTGCTCTTGCGAAAACAGCAGCGCGGCCCGGCGCACCATCATGCACGAACCGCTCAGGGCATCCACCTCGGCGGTCTCGTCCACCGGGAGGTAGCTCAGGTTGTAGCGCCCGAAGGTGGGGCTTTTCGGGAAGAGCTTGCTCAGCCCGATCAGGCGGTAGAAGGCGACGGTCGGCGTCGGAAACGCACGCCGGCTCTCGGGCGCGAAGGTCCCGTCCGGGTTGAGTATCTTGCAGCCGAGCGCGCCGGCCTCCGGATGGCGCTCCATGAAGCGGACCATCGTCGAGAGGGTGTCTTCCTGGACGATGGTGTCAGGGTTCAGGATCAGCAGATGCCGCCCCCGCGAAATCCGGATGGCCTGGTTGTTCGCCTTGCTGAAGCCGGCGTTGGTCGTGTTGGCGATGACCTGGACCCGCGGAAACCGCGAGCGCACCATGGAGAGCGAACTGTCGGACGAGTTGTTGTCGACGACGATGATCTCGACAGAGAGATCCGTACAGGCACGCTCGAGCGACCGCAGCGCCTGCTCGAGAAACTCACGTACGTTGTAGTTGACGATGATGACGGAAAGGTCGATCAGATCGGCATCAGCGTCGTGGGCCGGGCCGCTTCCAAGCGGACGCGGGGGGGACGCAGTATACATAAGCTCCGAAACGTGCTGGCGGTAGGGTGGATCGGCAGGGTCAGATGGAGGAACGGCACCCGGCGCATGCTGCGGTACACCGGAAAACGACGCCAAACCGGAGTATACTGCGTCGTCCTGTGAGAGTCCACCTCAAAGTTCGGGCCACGCAACCATGAAGGCTGTTTTTTTACTCCCGCCGATCCAGGGCATTCCGACCGGCGGAAACCGCTACAACGAGGCGCTGCTCCGCCGGCTCGACGCGTCGGTCTGGCGCCGCGTCGTCTGGGGGACGCCCGAGGCGGACGCGCCCTGGCCGGCGGACGCCGTGGTGCTGGTTGATAGCCTGCTGACGGTCGATCCTGGCGTCTGGGCGATGCTCCAAAAACGCATCGGATCGCGTTCTACAGCGCTTCTGGCGCATTATCTCGCGGCGTGCGATCCCGCCGCGCCGGCGTTCGGAGCCCCCGTCCCGCGCTGCGATCGCTACATCGCGCCGAGTCGGTTCATGCGTGACGGCTTGGTGCGATGCGGCGTGGAGCCGGCCCGCATCGCCGTCGCCTATCCCGGTCTGGAACGCCCGCCTCCCCCGCCCGCGCGGGCGTTTAGCGGCCCCGTACGTGTGCTCACGGTCGCATCCCAGCTCCCGGTAAAAGGGCTCCTGGAGGCCGTCGATGCCCTTGCTCCGCTCTCGAATCGGGACTGGCAATGGGATATCGTGGGAGACGACGCGCTGGATCGCGCCTACAGCCGCCGCCTTGCCGACGCCGTCGCCGCCTCGCCGCTGCGGGGCCGGATCCGGCTCCTCGGCCCGCTGCCGCCGGAGGCGATGCCCGACCGCTATGCCGCCGCCGATCTGCTGCTCGCGCCGTCGCGCTTCGAGTCGCTCGGCATGGCGATCCGCGAGGCGATGGCGTCGGGGTTGCCTGTTATTGCGTTTGCCGTGGGCGGGGTGCCGGAGAGCGTGGCGACGGGGGAGAGCGGCCTGCTCGCGCCGGCCGGCGACCTGCCGGCGCTCGCCGAGGCCACGCGCCGGTTGCTCGACGACCCCGCGCTGCGGCGCCGCCTCGGCGAAGGCGCCCGGGCGGCCAGCCGCGCATTCCCGGGGTGGGACGCGGCCGCGGACGTCGTGCAGCGGCATCTGGCGATCTGACGCACCGCCTCCCGTCGTGGCACGCCCGGCCGCCGTTCACGCGGCGCGCACCGTCCCCGATAGAACGAGGCCGCCCCGCAGCGTCGCGATGCCCAGACGCCGGGCGGGGACGTCGAGCAGGCGGAATACCGTATGCCAGAGCGCCGGCATATCGCCGGCGGGGATGAAGGTCCAGTAATCGACCACGGCCGGCGCGAATCCGGCCTCGGCCAGCAGGCCCCGGGCCTGTCGGGGCTCCAGACGCTCGTCGGACGCGAGGTGGCGTGTTTCGTATCCCAGCGCGGGGGCGAGCCGGCGGTACCAGAACCACGCGTCGTTCAGCGTAAGACACACAAACCGCCCGCCCGGACGTAGCACCCGCCGCACGGCGCGAAGGACGGACCGCTTGTCGGGCATGTGCTCGATCGCTCCCACGCACATCACTACGTCCACGCTGGCGTCGGGGACGCCGGCGAGCCTCTCGGCGTCGTCCTGATGAAATTCAAAGTGGGACGCGCGCGCGCCCGGCTGGCCGGCCCGGCGCCGGGCCGCCTCGACCATGCCGGCGGAGAGGTCGACGCCGATGCCCCTCCCGATGCGGCCTTCCAGCGCCAGCAGATGATGGCCGTTGCCGCACCCGATGTCCAACACGGTGTCGGAGGGCCGAAACGCAGCGTGTTTCGCCAGGACGGCGAGCCGGTAGTTCAGCAGGCGGTCTGCGGCCCCGTGATGTTCGGTGTTATGCTCGGCGAAGCCGTCGAAGAAGCGCTGGATGTCTGCCTTGCTCCGAACCGGCGTCGATTGGAGCCGCGCGCGGATTACGCTCATTCCGTCTTCCAGAGGATGGAGGATGAGATGCCGGCCGGGCGGTAGGCCGGCCCGGGCAGCGGCACATCCGCGTCGGCGGTGAGCACATCCACGAGCATGGAGTACAGCCCGCCGTGGTTGATGGGGGACTGAAGGGGGGTGATGCGCATGCCGGGGCGGAATCCGTACGGCTGGAAACGATCCAGCAGCGTCGTGTCCCGAACGATCACATGCGCGGGCGTGTCGAAGTGCTCGCTCCGGAGCACGGGCGGCTGGTGGTCGCCCAGGATGAGGAAGATGCTCTCCTCGGGGGCGTCTTCGAGGATGTAGCGGACGAGCACCTCGAAATCGTACACGATACTCTCCATGTAGCGGGTCGATGCGTCGCCCCGGGGTTGCTGCAGGTGATCCCGGATCGACGCGGCCAGTTTATCCGCCAGCGTGAGCGGCGGCGCGGCCGGCGGCGCGTCGGCGCGGTTCAGTTGTCGCCAGTCGGCGACGAGCGGCGGCGTGTCGTCCCAGGGCGCATGCGTTGATGCGGTTTCGAAAAAGAGGAAATAGGGCGATCCGTCATCCGGAATATAGTGCGCGTGCGTGTAATTCAGACTGTACTGATCCGGTATGATCCAGATGCTGTAGGGCTTCCCCGTATACCGTAGATCGTCGAAATACACCGTGCGGTCAAACGCCAGCGGATTCTCCGCCGGCAGTCCGGGACGAGCGCGGGTGGGGGGCTGCAAGCTAATGGTTTCGTACCCGTGCCGGTCGAGAAAGCGTACGAGATGCGGGTAGGCGTCCACACGGCTCAGATAACGCAGGTAGGTGGTCCGGTTGTCGATCGTCAGGCCCGAGAGCGCTGTGTTCATGCTGAGCCACGAGAGACCGCCGGTGATCGGCGCGGTGCTCGTGGTGGTCGCGGCGTGCCATCCGCCGGCGCGGAGCCGGGTGTCCAGGGTATCCATCAGGGCATGATAGGTCCCGTTCAACGTGGGGTCGTCTTCCAGGATGCGGCCGTACGACTCGATCAGGATCATGTAGATCGGCGGGCGCCGCGTCAGCGCCAGGGCGTCGTATCCGAAGTAGGTGGAATCCACGCGCTCGAACTGGCGCGCGCGTTCCTGCCGGGCGAACTGGATAGACGACGCCGCGTTCGCCGTCACCCGGGGCAGGGTGGAGCGCAGGGTCGGGCCGTTTGCAAGGGGGCCGTACCACGCCCAGAGGCCGGCGGTGACCGGGATGAAGACCAGGGCCGCGTACCGGACGGTGTCCGCCAGCCGGCGGGCGTCGAGCGCCCGGTCCATCAGCCCGAACAGACGCGGCACAAGAGAGAGGAGGAGTCCCAGGCCGCAGAGCGCGGCATACAACCAGCCGGCGTAACGCGGGGAAAACGAGTCCAGCAGCAGATAGTAGAGGTTGACGAGGTAACGGGCGTCCTCGAAGAGCAGCCCCGGGCGATGGAAGAACGAGAGGGCCAGCGACTCGTAGGCCTCGAAGGCCACAAGAAAGAGGTAGAGCGCCACCACGGTTCGTCGTATCGCGGCGCGGCGCGGCGATGCGCGGAACCAGACGAGCACGAACACCATGAACGTCAGGTCGAAGCTGAGCCGGAAGAGGTCTTGATTGGGCCGGCGGACGAAGACGTACAGCGCAATGTCGTACCAGCCGCGCGACCAGGTTAAGGTGGTCGTAGGAGATGCCGTCTCGGGCACGGGGAAGAAGGTGCTGGTCGAGGCCACGCCGAGATACGCCGGCAGGAGGAGCAGGCCGTTCAACGCTGCGAAGGCCAGCAAAAAGCCGGGCAGGCCGGGCTTCTTCACCCAGGCCGGCGCGCGTTGCCCGGCAAGCCAGTAGAAATAGCGCAGGAAGGAAAAGGTGAGGAGGCTGCCGCCGGCGACGGCGACCATCGCGGCGGGCAGCGGCGGCAGCACGAACGCGGCGAGCAGGGCGATGACGCAGGTGACATAGATGTAGCGCGCCGATCGCGACCGGAACTCGCCATCGACCCGAACAAACTGCATGGCGATGACGAACACGTAGCGCAGGGCGCCGAGGAGGAGGACCCAGGCGCCGAGGAGGTCCTGGATGTACAGGGCGAACCCCAGCACGCCCACGAACAACGCATCGCTCTCTTTGTCGAAGAAGGCCCCAAACGGGGAGGCGAGTCCACGCCGGCGCGCCACATACCCATCCGCCGCATCGAGCGCGAACAGCGCGATCCAGAGCAGGGCTTGCAGGATGCCCGGAGGGATCGAGGCGCCCAGGTAGACGAGTGCGAGCGAACCGCCGAGGCGCAGGGCCGTGATGGCGTTGGCGAGGCCGAAGCGGCCCTCGGGCGTCCACTGACGCCGGAACGCGATCGCCAGACCGCCAAACGAGCCCGCCGCGGCGGCGACCAGCGGGATCGGGGTGCGGAAGGCGAACGACAGGGCGCCGGCGACCAGCATGGCTATCGCATGGATGAATGCCCAGAGCGCAAGGCGCCGGTGGTCGGTCATAGGCTGGACGAGGGGGGTTGGGGCGGTGGGGGTCGCTGCGTGAACAACTTACGAAGTTTGGAGTGAGGAATGCCTGCGGGGATCGTAGCGCGTCGAATTCCGTTCAGGTGTGCCCGGGCAACGGAGCGCGCCGTGTGTCGCACCTCCTTGCCGTCCCCCCATGAGCCCGCGCATGACGCTCGATCGTTCACATACCCTCGGTACGGAGCTTCGGGAGACCCTGTGGCTCGCGCTCCCCGTGGTCGGCTCCCAGCTGGGCCAGATGTCGATGGGGTTTGTGGATACGGTGATGGTCGGCCGGCTCGGCCCGCAGGCCCTGGCGTCGGTCGCGCTCGGCAGTACGCTCTTCTTTTTTCTGGCCATCGTGAGCATGGGCGTCGTGTTCGCGGTCGGGCCGATGGTGTCGCAAGCCTATGGCGCCGGTGACTACGACGTGATCGGCCGAAGTGTCCGTCAGGGGCTGTGGATGGGCGTCGCGCTGTCGATTCCCTCGATCACCCTCCTGTACAACGCGGACCGGCTGTTCGCCCTCATGGGGCACGACGCCGATACGGCGTCCCTGGCGACGGCATACCTGCGCGCCATCCTCTGGGGCTTTCTGCCCTTCATGTGGTTTGCCGCGCTGCGGAGTTTCGTGGAAGGCGTGTCCCGGCCGTTTCCCGTAACCTTGATCACCCTGCTCGGACTGGGGCTGAACATCGGGTCCAACTATGTCCTGATGTTTGGCAAGCTCGGATTTCCGGCGCTCGGTGTGGTGGGCACCGGCTATGCGAGCGCCGTCGTGTTCTGGTTTATGTGCGTGGTCCTGGCGCTGCTGGCCGGCCGGCAGCCGGCGCTTCGGGGGTTCGCCGTCTTTTCCCGGCTTCGGCTACCGGACACGGAGTACTTCCGGAAGCTGTTCCGCATCGGATGGCCCATCGGCGCCCTGCATGGCGTCGAGGCGGGTCTGTTTTCGGTGACGGCGCTCCTCATCGGCGTGCTGGGCACCAACGACCTGGCCGCGCACCAGGTCGCGATCCAGTTCGCGGCCTTTACGTTCATGGTGCCGCTCGGCATCGGGATCGCGACGTCGGTCCGGGTGGGCCAGGCGGTAGGCCGGCAGGATGCCGTCGGCATTCGCATGGCGGGCTATATCGGGATCGGGCTGGCGATGACGTTCATGGGGTGTGCGGCGCTGTTTTTATGGCTCGCCCCCGAGACGGCCGTAGGGTTTTATCTCGATGTCGACGAGCCGGCGAACCGGGAGGTGGTCCGCCTCGCGGTGCAGCTCCTGGGTTTCGCCGCGGTCTTTCAGGTGTTCGATGGCGCGCAGGTGAGCGCCTCGGGTGCGCTGCGCGGTCTGAAGGATACGCGCGGCCCGATGCTCATCGGCGCGCTGGCGTACTGGGGCGTGGGGATGACGACGGGATATGCGCTCGGGTTCTGGGCCGGCATGGGTGCGGCTGGCCTCTGGGCCGGTCTGGTCGTCGGCCTGATGGTCGCGGCGCTCGCGCTGATCTGGCGCTTCGTCTATGCGGCGCGCGTGGCGGGAGACCGCCTCGCCGCGGAGGCTTCCACGTGAGGCGCCGTTGCCAGCCGCCGGGAATCGGGAGCGGAAAAAGTATCCGCCCCGCCGGCGACAGCTTCCTCCCGGAAGCGCGACGGATGCCCGGGGTATCCTTCCGTAAAAGGGTCCAAAACGTGGCTGAATCCCCCTCATATCCGATCAGTGTATCCGATGTTTGGGGTGGTTAGGCAATGGGCCCGGACTTTGATAGCGCGGCTCGTGCACGCTCGTCCGGGCGAGTCGGACCGGTGTGCCGCGCCGGTTTCAGAGTGAATGTTTAGTGAGTTTCAGGGGCGTGTGAAACTATAACAATTCGCTTTCTTTTTACTCGAAATTCAATCGAAACGGGGTATTTTCTTGGTTCGATTGGGCTAAATTCGCAGCCACTTATTTTATCACCTGAGTCTTGACCTAGCGTCGATTCCGAATGCCTCAGTCCTTCTCAAAGGGGGCCAATATGTTGCCGGCCCTGTCGCTCATTGGTGCCCTGCTCGGCGGCGTCGTTACGATCGCATTTGTCTGGTACTACTTTTCGCCGGAGTACATCGACGTCGGCCATCGGCCCGAACAGCCCGTCCCGTACAGCCATCGTCTGCATGTCGGGCAGTTGGGGTTGGACTGTCGGTATTGCCATACCAACGTCGAGGTATCGTCGCTCGCCAACGTGCCGGCGACCCAGACGTGCATGAACTGCCACACCCAGATCAAGACGGAGTCGCCCAAGCTGCTTCCGGTGCGCGAGAGCTGGGCGTCGGGTCATCCGGTCGAGTGGGTGAAGGTGAACTACCTGGCCGAGTACGTCAATTTCAGCCACGCCGTCCATGTCAATCAGGGCGTGGGATGTGAAACCTGTCACGGCCGCATCGACCAGATGGAGATTGTCTCCCAGGTCGAGCCGCTGTCGATGGGGTGGTGTCTGGAGTGCCATCGTCAGCCCGAGTTGTACCTCCGCCCCAAGGATCAGGTGACGACGATGGGGTATGTGCATCCGGCGGACTTTGTGGAGCGCAACCTGGACCGGATCGCCACCGAGGGCATTACCCCGCCCACGAATTGCTCTGCTTGCCATTATTAATCGGATACAGATCGGCAGATGCTGTACCCGGTTCTCGGTCGTGAGATTCGGCGCATTATGCCTGAAACGTCTAGCCCGTTATGATCGAACTACCCGTGATTGACGCCGCCTCGTCGGCAGAGGGAGACCAGAAGAAGCATTTCTGGCGCAGCATCCAGCATCTGCGTCAGGATCCTCATTTCAAGCGGATCGGACAGGAAGAGTTTATGCCGGGGGCCAGCGATGCTCCCGGTGGCAGCTCCCGCCGTCAGTTCCTGCAGTTGATGGGGGCTTCGATGGCGCTGGCCGGGCTGTCTGCATGCCGCCGGCCCGTAGAGCTTACCCTCCCTTATGCGCGGAAACCGGAAGAGATCATCCCCGGGATTCCGCTTTTTTACGCTACGTCGATGCCGTTCCGCGGCGTGCTGTCGCCGCTGCTCGTGGAGAGCCACGAAGGCCGGCCGACGAAGGTGGAGGGGAATCCGGACCATCCGATGAGCATGGGCGCCTCCGGCGTCTTCGAACAGGCTTCGCTGCTCAACCTGTACGACCCGGACCGGTCGGCGCATGTCACGCGCGGTGGTAACCAGGTGTCGTGGGCCGATTTTGTCGCGTTCAGCCAGGGTTTTCTGGCCCAGGCCGCCTCGCGCAAGGTGGCGGTGCTCTGCGCGCCTTCCTCGTCGCCGACGCAGCTCGCGTTGCGTGGCCGGCTCGCGCAGGTCTTCCCGCAGCTGCGCTGGGTCACCTACGCGCCGGAAGGCGATGACGCGGAGCGGATGGGGATGCAGGCCGCGTACGGCATGGCGCTCCGCCCGTCCTATCGGTTCGAGCATGCCGAAGTGATCGTCAGCCTCGACGCCGACTTCCTGAGCCCGACCGACCGCAATTTTGTCGCGAATACGCGCGGTTTTGCGGCCAGCCGCAAGATGAACGCGCCGCAGGATGAGATCAGCCGGCTTTATGTCGTCGAAAGCACCTATTCGGTGACCGGCGGCAGCGCCGACAACCGCCTCCGCCTGCGCTCCAGCCAGATTCCGTCCTTTGCCGCCGCGCTGGCGGTCCGGCTCGGCGTCGAAGGGGTGCAGGGTGTGGGCGCCGAATTTATCGACCATCCCTACGTCCAGGCCATGGAGCGCGATCTCCTGCGCGCCGGGTCGCACGGGGTGGTGCTGGCCGGCGAGACGCAGCCGGCGTCGGTGCACGCCCTGTGCATGGCGATCAACAAGCGCCTCAGCAGCATCGGCAATACGGTGATGTTGTACGACACCAAAGAAGAGGTCAAGCCGGCGCAGTCCGAACAGCTCCAGCAGCTCGTGTTCGACATGGGCAATGGCTCGGTCGACGCCCTGCTGATGCTCGGCGTGAATCCGGTGTACGACATGCCGGGCGAACTCGACTTCGCCGGCGCACTCCAGCGCGTGCCGACGTCGATTCATCTCGGATCGCATCAGGACGAAACGGCCGTGGCCAGCACCTGGCACATCCCGCAGGCCCATTATCTCGAAG
The DNA here is from genome assembly GCA_041391505.1 of Rhodothermales bacterium. Taxonomy (NCBI): domain Bacteria; kingdom Pseudomonadati; phylum Rhodothermota; class Rhodothermia; order Rhodothermales; species Rhodothermales bacterium. The sequence continues at coordinate 71,531 of JAWKNW010000024.1, read as the reverse complement.
CCTGGGGCGACGGGCGCGCGCACGACGGCACGCTTTCGGTCATCCAGCCGCTCATCGCGCCGCTGCACGACGACGCCCGTTCCGATATCGAGGTACTGAACGCCTTCGCCACCGGGCTCGACGTGTCGGGCTACGATCTGGTGCGCGACACGTGGCGTCCGGTGCTGAGCAACGACTTCGAGGCTGCCTGGAAAAAGGTCATCCACGACGGCTTCCTCCCGGATAGCGGGTTCGCCACGGTGGATCCCGCGATGCGGCCGGTTTCGGGCGCTTCGCCCTATCAGGTGGCCGGCGATGAGCTGGAAGTGGTCTTCCGCCTCGACGGCAAGGTGCTGGACGGCAGCTTCGCCAACAACGCCTGGCTGCAGGAACTGCCGGACTCGACCACGAAGGTGGTCTGGGACAATGTGGCGCTCATCAGTCCGGCCACGGCGGAACGCCTCGGGCTCGAAGTGCCCTATGTAGAAGGCAAGCATTACGCCGATCGGATCGAGATCACCGCCGGCGGCACCACGGTAGACATGCCCGTCTGGATCGTTCCGGGGCATGCGGACAACTCGCTGACGGTGACGCTCGGCTACGGGCGCGACATCGTGTCGCATCGGCCGGATCGGGTCACCAACTTCTTCGACACCGACGACCAGACCGACATCTACGGTCATGGCGCCGTGGCGACCGGCGTCGGCGTGAACGTGGCGAAGCTGCGTACCCCGGGCGCGATGCGGATCGCTACCGGCGCGACGGTGCGCAAGGTGGGCAGCGGCTACATGGTCGCCACCACCCAGGACCACGGCTACATGGAAGGCCGGCCGCTGTACCGCATGGCGACCGTAGAGGAATACCGCGAGGAGCCCGGTTTTGCGGCCGACGCCGTCGAGACCCTCCCCGGCGGCGAGCCCTGGGCGGATTATCCGGCCCTGTGGCAGGAGCGGCATCCGACGACGCAGCCGGCGTTCAAGGACAACCCGTACCACGAGTACCAGTGGGCGATGGTGATCGACCTGAACACCTGCACGGGATGCAACGCGTGCGTGGTGGCCTGCCAGTCGGAAAACAACGTGCAGGTGGTCGGGAAGGATCAGGTCAGCCGCGGGCGTGAACTGCACTGGATTCGCATGGACCGCTACTTCGTCAGCGAAGAAGGCGGCGAGGCCGATCCGAAGATGGTCATGCAGCCGGTGATGTGCATGCACTGCGAGAACGCGCCGTGCGAATCGGTCTGCCCGGTCGCCGCGACGGTGCACTCGCCGGACGGCACGAACCAGATGATCTACAACCGCTGTATCGGTACGCGCTACTGCGCCAACAACTGCCCGTACAAGGTGCGCCGGTTTAACTACTACAACTGGTCGAAAACGCTGCCCCTCGAAGTGCACATGGCCCAGAACCCGAACGTCACCGTTCGGTCCCGCGGCGTCATGGAGAAGTGCTCGTTTTGTATCCAGCGCGTCCGCAAGGCCAACATCCGCTCGAGCCTGGAAAACCGTTCGATCCAGGAGGGCGAAGTGCAGTCGGCGTGCCAGCAGGCCTGCCCGGCCGGCGCCATTGTCTTCGGTAACATTAACGACCCGAACAGCAAGGTATCGAAAGCGCGGCAGGACAACCGTCGCTACGAGATGCTGGCCGAGTTGAGCACCAAGCCGCGCGCCTCGTACCTGGGCCGCGTGACGAACCCGAATCCGGAACTCGAGCGCGCTACCGCCTGATCCGCGAGGATTCGATCGGTCAAGCCGTTTCGGGACACTGAGTTATAGCTAAAGAACGTATCGTGAGCAAAACAGCGACACACGGTGAGGGGCTGCATCTCGATCCCCCGCTCATCACAGGCAATCTCTCGTTTCACGACATCACGGAAATGGTGTCGCGGCATACGGAGAAAAAAACGCCGCTGGCGTGGTACGGCGCCTTCGGGATGGCGAGCAGCATCGCGTTGCTGCTGCTGGTCATGATCGCTTACCTCGTCTGGAACGGGGTCGGCGTCTGGGGGGTGAACAACCCGGTGGGTTGGGGCTGGGCCATCGTCAACTTCGTGTTCTGGGTGGGTATCGGCCACGCCGGCACGCTCATCTCGGCGATCCTCTTTCTCTTCCGGCAGAAGTGGCGCACCTCGATCAACCGTGCCGCCGAAGCGATGACGCTGTTCGCCGTGATCTGTGCGCTCGTCTTTCCGGGCATCCACGTGGGCCGTATCTGGGTCGCGTACTGGATGTTTCCGATCCCGAACCAGATGGAGATGTGGCCCCAGTTTAAGAGCCCCCTCCTGTGGGACGTGTTCGCGGTGTCGAGCTACTTCCTCGTTTCGCTCGTGTTCTGGTACGTAGGCCTCGTGCCCGACCTCGCCACGCTGCGCGACCGCACCTCGAAGGCGTTGCGCCGCAAAGTGCTCGCCTTCTTCGCCCTCGGGTGGACGGGCGCGAACCGCCACTGGCGCAACTACGAAAAAGCGTATCTCATCCTGGCCGCGCTCGCCACGCCGCTCGTGCTCTCGGTGCACTCGGTCGTGTCGTTCGACTTTGCCGTGTCCGTCGTTCCGGGCTGGCATACGACCATCTTCCCGCCCTACTTCGTCGCCGGCGCTATCTTCTCCGGCTTCGCGATGGTGGTGACGCTGATGGTGATATCGCGCAAGATCTACGGCATCGAGGACCTCATTACCATCAACCACCTGGAGAAGATGAACATCATCATCCTCCTCACGGGTACGATGGTCGGCTTCGCCTACATCACCGAGTTCTTCATCGCCTGGTACTCCGGCGTCGAATACGAACTCTACGCCTTCATCAACCGCGCCACCGGGCCCTATGCCTGGGCGTACTGGACGATGATGTCGTGCAACCTGCTTTTCCCGCAGTTCTTCTGGGTCAAGAAGCTTCGGAAGAGCATCCCGTTCATGTTCCTGACGTCGATCATCGTGAACATCGGGATGTGGTTCGAACGCTTCGTGATCACGGTGATCTCGCTGCATCGGGACTACATGCCCAGCTCGTGGGACTACTACCAGCCGACCTTTGTCGACATCTTTACCTTCGTCGGCACCTTCGGCCTGTTTCTCACGCTGTTCCTGCTGTTCCTCCGCTGGGTGCCCATGGTGGCGATCGCCGAAGTGAAGGGCGTCATGCCCGAGGCGGATCCGCACCACTATGAAGATCACGCCGGCGACGGCCATGCCGGACACGCCGCGCATGAAGTACGCCCCGGCGGGCATTAATGCGGCGCCCTGGACTCCAGGGAAGCGCGACAACGAATCTTAGCGACCTCGATCCTTCGAGCTATGTCAAAAAAACCTTACAGCGCCCTGAAAGCCTCGATGGGCATCTTCGGCAGCGATGCGGACGGCGTCTACGGCCTTCTTGCCGAATTTTCGAATCCGGGTACACTCCTGCACGCGGCGAAAGCCACGCGCGAGGCCGGCTACGCCCATTTCGATACCCACAGCCCGTTTCCGATTCACGGGATGGATAAGGCCATGGGGCTGGGCAACTCGCTGGTGGGCTACATCGTCCTCGTCGGCGGCATCACCGGGCTCTCGATCGCGACCTGGCTCCAGTGGTGGACGGGGCAGGTGGACTACCCGCTCAACATCAGCGGGAAGCCCTTCTTCGCCGTCGAGCCCTCGATTCCGGTCATGTTCGAACTGACCATCCTCTTCTCCGCCTTTGCGGCGGTCGCCGGCATGCTGGCGCTCAACGGCCTGCCGCGCCCGTACAACCCCCTGTTTTATTCGAACGCGTTTACGCGCGCTACCGACGACGGCTTCTTCCTGCACATCGCGGCCTCCGACGGGCAGTTCGACCAGCAGAAAACGGCCGACTTTCTCAAGGGGATCGGCGCCTCGCATGTCGAGGTGATTCACGATCACGGCGTGGCGGATACCGATGAGGCCGAAGCGCCCGCCGGCGCGCACGCGGCGTCGCACTGATCAACGAGCTTATTCACGATCCGGACTGATCGATACTGATGAAGCGTATTCTGACATATGGGGTTCTCGCCGGCATCCTGGTGCTGGCCGGATGCCGGGGCACGGAATCGACCAAGCCTCCCATCCATATCAACCCGAACATGGATCGCCAGGAAAAATTTATCGGCCAGCAGGAGAACGTGTTCTTCGAAAACCGCATGGCGATGCGTCCGCCCGTTCCGGGCACCGTCGCGCGCGGTTTTCTGCGTGACGACAGCCGCTTCTATTTCGGGCGCGAGGCGAACGGCCAGCTGGTGGCTACCGTCCCGGTTCCCATGACGGCCGATCTGCTCAGCCGGGGCCAGGAACGGTACGGCATCTACTGCTCGGTATGTCACGGGCTCGCCGGCGACGGCAAGGGCATCATCATGGTCGGCAATGGAGGGGCGGGATACGGTTATGTGCCGGCGCCTGACTTCCATGTGGACCGCCTTCGCACCATCGAGGACGGCCACATCTACGACGTGATCACGAACGGCATCCGCAACATGCCGGCCTACGCGCAGCAGATTCCGGTCGCCGACCGGTGGGCGATCGTCGCGTACGTGCGCGCACTGCAGCGAAGCCAGCACGCGCCGGCGACCGATGTGCCGCAGAGCGAACTGAGCCGGCTCCAGGCCGGCGGTGATTGAACGAAGCATTCTCCTGATCCGGCATCTATTGACGCGGACACCTTTCCGCCGAACGTTGTTTTTCCATGGCAGAGATCAAAGCAAATTCTCCCCTCACCTGGCTGGCCGATCCCTTCCGGCCTACCGGATCGGATAGCGATGCCACGTATCGCTTCTCGGGTGGTTCGGCCTGGTGGCTCGCGCCGCTCGCGATCGGCCTCGTGCTCCTCGTGGTGACCGCCATCGGCGGCGGCGCCGACCGGCAGCAGTTCTTCTTCTCCTATCTGGTGGGGTGGGTGTACTGCCTCACCGTCGCCCTCGGCGCCCTGTTCTTCGTGCTGATCCAGCACCTGACCAAGGCGTCCTGGAGCGTCGTGGTCCGCCGCATACCGGAAGCGCTCTTGTGGACGTTCCCGCTGCTGGCGATCCTGTCGTTTCCCATCATCTACGGGATGCACGACCTCTACCACTGGACGCATCACGAGCTGTTCGACCCGTCGAGCCCCGCGTACGACGAAGTCATCGCCGGCAAGGCCGCGTACCTGAATGTGTCGTTTTTCCTCGTCCGCCTGCTGTTCTACTTCTCGGTATGGACCCTCGTCGCGTACCGGCTGTACAGCCTCTCGCTGAAGCAGGACCTGACCGGCGATCCGACGATTCCCGCGCGCATGCGCAAAGTCAGCGCCTGGGGGCTGCCGCTCTTCGCGATTACGACCGCGTTTTCCGGCATCGATCTCCTCATGTCGCTCGACCCGCACTGGTTCTCGACGATGTTCGGCGTGTACTTCTTTGCGGGATGCTTCGTGAGCGCGCTGGCGCTGATCACGTTCGTCACGCTGCTGGTCCAGGGCCCGGGCGGGATGCTCAAGGGCGTCATCACCGCGGAGCATCATCAGGATCTGGGCAAGCTGCTCTTTGGCTTTACGGTGTTCTGGACGTACATCGCGTTCAGCCAGTACATGCTGATCTGGTACGGCAACCTGCCTGAAGAAACGGTGTGGTTCCGGCACCGCCTCGAGCACGGCTGGGAATACCACAGCGCGGCGCTCCTGGCCATGCACTTTATCATCCCGTTCATTGTCTTGATTTCCCGCGGCGCCAAGCGCACGCCGGCCATCCTCGGCTTTATGGCCGTGTGGATGCTGGTCATGCACTGGTTCGACCTGCACTGGATCGCGATGCCCGTGCTGACCACCGCGCGCGAAGGCCACGCCGGCTTCAGCTGGCTCGACTTTACGTGCTGGCTGGGTCTGTTCGGTGTGTTTTTCGGCCTGTTCATGTATCGGTTGAGCCGGCACAGCATCGTGCCCGCCCAGGACCCGAATCTCGACAAGTCGATGAAGTTCATGAACTCGTAATTTCGTTCGCGGACGATCCCGGACGTACTTCCAACGCAATCAGGTAAAACGGTGAATCCATCCACGGCAGACGCGCACGACCACGACGGTGGACCGACGGAGGTCGAGAGCGAAGGCATCAATTCCGGCTTCATCTTCAGCATCATGCTGGGCACCATCGTGATTGTCATCATCCTCGCGACGATCGGCTTCACGACGGCGCGGGTGAAGAGCATGGAAATCCGCGATGTGGCTACCGCCGCCATCCAGTACCCCGAACTGCGCGATACGCGCGCTTCGGCGGCGACCCGGCTCAATCATTACGCCGTCGTAGACGCCGCAAACGGCATCTACCAGGTGCCGATCGAGCAGGCGATGAAGGCCATGGCCGCCGAGACCTTCCAGCAGGGCGCGCAGGGCGATTATTCCAACGCGCTGCGCCTGGCCCAGCCGAACCCGTAAAACATGGTGAAGCGGGTACGGCTGTACATACCGCTTTTTCTGGCCCTCCATTTTTTTATAGGAATGGAGCCGGCGCTTGCCCAGAAGTCGGGTGAGCTCCCTCCGATATTCGAGGGCGTCGGGCTCGATCAGCGTCTGGGCGAAGCGATTCCCGATACGCTGGCGTTCTACGACGAGACCGGCCGGCTCGTGCGGCTGAGCGACTATTTCAATACGGGCAAGCCCGTGCTGCTCTCGCTGGCCTACCAGACCTGCGAGATGCTGTGCAGCGTGCTGCTCAACGGATTAACGAGCACCCTCGGCGAGATGGACTGGACGCCCGGCGAGGAATTCGAGGTGCTCACGATCAGCTTTTCTGCGAAAGATACGCCCGAGGTGGCGGCGCAGCAGAAAGCGCATTACCTGGACATACTGGGCAAACCGGAGGCCGGCGAAGGCTGGCACTTCCTCACGGGAAGCGAAGCCTCCATCCTCACGCTGGCCGAAGCCATCGGCTTCCGGTTCAAGTGGGTGGAGGAAATCCAGCAATACGCCCATCCGGCAACGCTCACAATTTTGACAGCAGACGGGAAGATTTCTAGGTATATTCAGGGCCTGAGTTTCGAGGCGCGCACCGTGCGGCTGGCGTTGCTTGAGGCGTCGGACGGCACCATCGGATCGCCGATCGATCAGGTGACCCTGTACTGCCTGAGGTATGACCCTGAAGCCAATTCCTACGTGCTGCAAGCGACCAATTTAATGAAGCTCGGGGGACTGCTGACCGTGCTCGTGCTCGGTCTGGCGCTCGTCCTGTTCTGGAAACGCGAACAGGCGCGGCTCGCCACGTCAGCCCTCAAATAACCAAACACACATGGAACCTAAAGGAACGCTGTGGTTGCCTCCGGCCGAATCGACGCTGGCGCCTGAGATCGACAGTCTTTTCTACTTCGTCTACTGGATCAGCATCATCATCTTCATTCTGGTGATCCTGTCGATGCTGTTTTTTGTGGTGAAGTACCGCCGGCGCAAAGCCGACGAGATGCCGCCCCATGTCGAGGAGAACAAACTGCTGGAGCTCTCCTGGATCGTCGTCCCGACCATCCTCTGCCTCATCGTGTTTACCTGGGGCTTTCAGTCGTTCCTGCGGCTCGGCACGGCGCCTCCGGATTCGTACCAGATCACGGTCCGCGCCAAAAAATGGCTGTGGGAATTCGAATACCCCAACGGCACCCGCGCCACCGGTGAACTGCGTGTACCCGTCGGCCGCAACGTGCGCCTCGTGATGAGCAGCGAAGACGTACTCCATAGCTTCTTCGTGCCCACCTTCCGGGTCAAGCAAGACGTGATGCCGAATCGGTACACCTCGGTCTGGTTCAATGCCACGACCGAAGGCGAGAAACAGGTCTTCTGTACGGAATATTGCGGCACGCAGCACTCCGGCATGCTCGCCAAGGTGATCGTGCTCCCGCAGGAGGAGTTTACCGAATGGGTGGAATCGGGCGGCGGCAATTTCGACGACATGCCCCTTCCCGAATACGGCGCCACCCTCTATCAGCAGCAGGCCTGTTTCACCTGCCACTCGATCGACGGCACGCAGGTCATCGCGCCGACGTTCAAAGGCCTGATGGGCCGGTCGCGCACCTTCGCCGACGGGACGTCGCTCACGGCCGATGAGAACTACCTCCGTGAATCGATTCTGAATCCGACGGCCAAGGTCGTCCAGGGCTTCAATCCGATCATGCCGGCGAGTTATTCGAGCCTCGACGAGCGCCAGATTTCGGCCCTGATCGCGTTTATCAGCGAGCAGAAGTGACGCCGGTGACAGGGTCGCCCGCGCGTGAATTAGCAAGACTGCCACACGAGAAACACTCATGAGTCATTCCGCCTCTTCGGCGCATGCCGCCGAAACCACCGCTGCCCATCACGGCTCGGAGACGTACCTGAACCATGTCAAGACCGTCTGGTCCTGGATGTCGACCATCGACCACAAGCGGATCGGCGTCATGTACATGGTCACGTTGTCGATCATGTTTCTGATCGGCGGCATCCTGGCCCTGCTCGTGCGTCTCGAGTTGATGACGCAGGGCGAGACCATCATGGGGCCGGACGCCTACAACCAGGTCTTCTCGATGCACGGCATCGTGATGGTGTTCCTGTTCCTGGTGCCGTCCATCCCGGCCATCTTTGGCAACTTCATCCTTCCGATGCATCTCGGCGCCATCGACGTGGCGTTCCCGCGCCTCAACCTGGCGAGCTACTACGTGTACCTCGCCGGCGGCACGCTGGTGCTCCTCGGGCTCTTCGCGGGCAGTGTCGACTCGGGGTGGACGTTTTATGCGCCGTATTCCACGACCACCAACTCGTCGGTGCTCTTTCTGACGATGGCCGTGTTCGTCGCCGGCTTCTCGTCGATCTTCACCGGCATCAACTTCGTCGTCACCATCCACAAGATGCGCGCGCCGGGGCTTACCTGGAATCGGCTCTCGCTCTTTTCGTGGAGCATCTACGCGACCAGCATCGTGCAGGTGCTGGCCACGCCGGTGATCGGTATCACAATGGTCCTGCTGTTCTTCGAGCGCTTCCTGCAAATCGGGATCTTCGATCCCCTGCTCGGCGGCGACCCGATCCTGTACCAGCATTTCTTCTGGTTCTATTCGCACCCGGCCGTCTACATCATGATTCTGCCGGCGTTCGGCGTGGTCTCTGAGCTGATCGCGCCGTTCTCGCGCCGGCCGATCAGCGGCTACAAGTTCGTGGCGCTGTCGTCCGTGGCGATCGCGTTCCTGGGCTTCCTGGTGTGGGGCCACCACATGTTCGTCTCCGGCCAGTCGGCGGTCTCGTCCATCGTGTTCTCGCTCATCACCTACCTGATCGGTATCCCTACCGGCGTCAAGGTGTGTAACTGGGTGGCGACGATGTACAAGGGCTCCATCTGGCTTCGGGTGCCCATGCTGTACGCCCTCAGCTTCCTCTTCCTGTTTACGATCGGCGGTCTGACGGGCATCATGCTCGGGGTGCTCGCGATCGACGTGCACCTGCACGACACCTACTTCGTCGTGAGCCACTTCCACTACGTGATGATGGGTGGCACGGTCATCGCCGCGATCGGCGGGCTCCACTACTGGTGGCCGAAGATCACCGGCAAGATGTACAGCGAGGCGCCGGCGCGCATCGCGGCGCTGCTGATCTTCGTCGGCTTCAACCTGACGTTCTTCCCGCAGCTCATTCTGGGCAGCCAGGGTATGCCGCGGCGGTACTACGATTACATCCCGGAATTCGCCAGCCTGCACCTGGCCTCGACGATCGGGTCGTGGGTGCTCGCGCTCGGGTTGTTTACCGTCCTCGGCGTGTTCATCCACTCGCTACGCAAGGGACAGAAAGCGCCGGCCAACCCGTGGGGCGCCGCCACGCTGGAATGGACGCACGCTACCTCGCCGCCCGTTCCGCACAACTTCAGCTCGCAGCCGATCGTCACGCACGGACCTTATGATTTCGAGGTGCTGAGCGATACGTTCGGTGGCGACGGTTCGCGCAGCAACGAGCCGGAACCCCAGGTTCGCGGCTGAGCCGATTCAGGGATCTTGTTTTTACCGTAGCCGGCCCGCCGGCGACTCCTAGCCCAAACAGACACATGGCAACCACTTCAACCGTAGGCAGCGGTCACGCTGAGTCGGCGCACCCCGCGCACCTGCAGCACCATTTCGTCACGTCGGAGCAACAGTTCGACGCGGCAAAAATGGGCATGTGGCTTTTCCTCATCACGGAAATCCTGCTCTTCAGCGGCATGTTCGTGGCCTACACGGTGTACCGCGTATGGCATCCGGACGTGTTCGACGCGGCGAGCAAGCTGCTCGACTGGCGCCTCGGCGGCCTCAACACGCTCGTGCTGCTCGCGTCGTCGTTGACGGTAGCCATGGCGATTCACTTCGCCCAGCTGAACAATCGCAAGCTGCTCGTCACGAACCTCGTGGTCACGGTGTTGCTGGCCGGCGTCTTCATGGTCGTGAAGTATATCGAATACACCAGCAAGTTCGAGCACGGCATCTTCCCGGGCGCGCACTATGCCAGCCACGAGCTGGCGATTCCGTACGCACCGCAGTTCTTCAGCATCTATTTCATCATGACCGGCATCCACGGCGTTCACGTGCTCGTCGGGATGATCCTGATGACCTGGCTGGCCATCCGCGCGGCACGCGGTCATTTTTCGAGCGAATGGTATACGCCGGTTGAACTGACGGGCCTGTACTGGCACATCGTCGACATCATCTGGATTTTCCTCTTCCCGTTGATGTACCTCATCTAGGCGCACTCACCAGAGATTTTCAAGGACCCGTATACTTCGATCAGGCATTATGGCACACGCCCACGCTGGGGATCATGGACATCACATCATCCCGCTCAAATTACTCCTCTCCGTCTTCGGCGGACTTGTGTTCCTGACCATTTTCACGGTATTCACCGCTGAATTCGTCGACCTCGGACCCTTCAATATCGCCCTTGCCATCATGATTGCGGTCATGAAAGCCGGCCTGGTCGTGACGTTCTTCATGGCGTTGAAGTGGGATAACCGGGTCAATGCGCTGATCTTTGCGGTCGGGTGCATCTTTGTGATCGTGTTTCTCACGTTCACGCTGTTCGATACGGCCTATCGGGGCGATATCGGCAACGTAGGGAAGCATACCATCGAGGAAGAGCAGCGCGCGCTGGAAGGAGGCGACGCCGCCGCCGCCGGCCACGAGGCGCCCGCACCCGCTCACTGAGCACCGGCACGACGTATTCAGGGCGGGGCGATTTCGGTCGCTCCGCCCTTTTTTGTCTAGGAACCTCAACGGGGCCGAAAGGTAGGTCAACTATACCTGGTCACCCCGAATCGCTTTTCTGTCCGTCGTCTCGATAGGGATTTTGCAGCGCCCCTTGAAAGATTGCCGGGAAGCAACTACAATCCAGTAAGATAACCAGATTGGTTTCCGGCCCCTCTGTGTTTTATGCTGACTGTTTTTGCCTTATTCGCAATCATCGCTGTCCCGATTCTGTTTTTCATGCTCACCTGGGTCGTGGTGACAGCATGCCGTATCTTTTTTCCTGAAAAACCGCTCCTCGTCGATCGCGATGCCGCCATGATTCGCCGGCATGCGACGCGGGAAGGCGAAAGTATTCCGGTCGGCATTCGGGAAATACGCGAAGATCAGCGCTACCTGAACCACCAGGGCGCTCAGTCCACCTACCATTTCTCTCACGGCGATTCGGAAGGGCTTCCGCTTTCCTGGTTTGAAGACCTTCACGACCGCAGAAACTAGGTTCTGTCTGAAAAATCTTTCAGGTAGAATCGTATCCTGAACGTGATTCAGGATCCAACGCTGTTTGGGAGGTTTGTTGGATGCACCGGGACGATCCGAACGATTTTTCAGACACTGCCCAGTTCGCCGCGCGCCTTCACGTCAAACGGCACCCCGCTATCCGTCGCGAAGTCACCCCCGTATCCATGGCCATCCGTCGCACCACGCTCGCCGCATTGGTAGTTTTTCTGTCCACAATCCTGCTGAGCAGCGCTTGCGCGACGAAAGAAGCGGAGGAAACCCCTACAACCCGGACTTTTTCCGGAGAGGGCGTGGTAAAGGTCATCACGCCTTCGAGGAGCTTCGTCCAGATTCAGCACGGGGACATCCCGGGATTCATGGAGGCCATGTCCATGCACTTTGCCGTGGCGGACACGTCGGTACTGACCGGCATCGCGGTAGCGGATAGCGTCGTATTCGATATCGAGGCAGGGCCGAACGGCGTCGTCGTGACACGCATCCTGCGGGTAGAGCGATAGCCCTTCAACGCCTTTTAACGGAACAGCGGTTTATACGGCTCGTTGCTCATCTGGCCTTTGCCGGACTTCACGCCGCGTATAAACTACCTCTCTTCCGACCGCACGCCGATGCCCTTGCCCAATCAGGAAATATCCATCATGCCGGATATGCGTCTGCGCCGCCGGTTTACGCTGGTCACACTGGTCTGCACGATCGTACTGCTCTCCTGGGGAGCCGTCGTGACCAGCATCGACGCCGGTCTCGCCGTACCGGATTGGCCGTCTTCGTTCGACTCGTACGATGCGCTCAATCCGATGCCGCAATGGTATGCCTTGCCGCCCGTGCTGGCCGAGCACGGACACCGTCTGCTGGGCATGCTGGTCGGATTCTGCACGGTCATTCTCGCGGCGTGGACGTGGTTCTCGGATCCGAGACGCTGGATGAAATATCTGGGCGCTGTGGCCCTGGCCCTGGTGATCGTGCAGGGTACCCTGGGCGGGCTGCGCGTCGTCTGGCAATCGCTGGATCTGGCCGTGGTGCATGCCTGCGTGGCGCAACTCTTCTTTTCGCTGCTCGCGTCGATGTGGCTGTTCACCACACGCACGTGGCTGCAGGGCGAAGCGAAAGCCACGGGGGAATCGGCTGAGGCCTTTCGGCGCGTGATCTGGCTGCCGGCGACAGCCCTCTACATCCAGGTCATCCTCGGCGCGGTATTGCGCCACGTCGGCCGCGGTGTCGATGTCGCGCTGGTCATGATTCACATGACGGGTGCATTTGTGGTGCTGGCCATCCTGTTCATGGCCATCCGCTGGATCCGTCGTTCCACGCCGGCCGGGACGTTGCCCTACCAGATCGCCGGCGCGATCGCCGTGCTGCTGTTCATTCAGATCGGCCTGGGCTTTTCCGCCTACGCGGTCCTGCTCCAGGAGCATGGTATTGCGCGAAGCCTGCTCCAGGTCGTGCTCAATACGTCGCACATGGTCGTCGGGGCCAGCCTCATGGCTACGACCGTGGTGGCTACGCTGCTAAGTATCCGTAAACCGGTTCCAGAACAACAATTGAATGGCTGATCGAGGAAGATCGTCTGGCCGTTCACTCATCAAAAGAAAAAACATCCATGAAAAAGCATATATCCTTGTTCCTCACGGCCATGCTTGTACTTGGCGCGTGTGGTGATAGCCAGGCTCCGCAAACCACGGCGTCCACGGCCGACATGACGGCTACGCCGGTAGAGCCGGCCAGCCTGAACGAAGTGCAGGACGTGGTGATCAAGTCGGTGGGCGACGAGATGAAGTTCGATACCGCGGAATTCACCGTCAAAGCCGGCACCAAGGTCAAGCTCACCCTCCAGAACGTCGCGACGAGCCCGGCCATGCAGCACAATGTGGTGATCATGAAGCCGAACTCGGATGCCAATGCGGTCGGTATGGCCGGTATGCAGGCCGGCCCGGACAAGAATTACGTGCCCGCAAGCGATGCGGTGCTGTTCTCTACGGCGATCGCCATGCCCGGCGAGTCGAAATCCGTCGAGTTCACGGCGCCGCCGGCCGGCGACTATCCGTTCATCTGCACCTTCCCGGGGCACTATGTGCTCATGAAAGGCGTGATGCACTCGGTCAACTGATTCGGCCGAGCCGATCAGCGATTCCCGTGGAGCCCCGGTTCGTTCAGGCGAGCTGGGGCTCTGCCGTTTGGCCCGAGAGCAGCGCACGCGTGGTATCGAGCAGCTGCGTGATCTGGGGCTTCGTGAGCTGGGCGTCCGCTCCCACCAGTTCGCCGTGATGCATGTTGTCGTCACTGATCATCGACGAGAAGATGATGACCGGAATGTTCTTGAGGATGTCGTGGGACTTGATGTTCTTGGTCAGCGTGTACCCATCCATCCGAGGCATCTCGATGTCCGTCACGATCAGGTTGACGAGATCGGACAGATGCTCGCCTTCGCCCACCCGCTTGGCGTAAGACTGGAGGAGATCCCAGCCCTCCTGCCCGTCGTTCAGCGAGATGATGTGGAAGCCGACCGAGTTGAGCTCCTTGTGGATCAGCTTGCGGATGATCGCGGAGTCTTCCACCGTCATGACCCGGTACTGCGTGCCAAAATCCGCCGGCAGGTCCGATTCATTGATGAAGGCCAGCTTCGGATGGATCTCGGCGAGAATGCGCTCGACGTCGATCATCATGATCGTCCGATCGTCGATCATCAGGATGCCGACGATGGACTCGCAGTTGGGGTCCACGCCTTTCAGCGACTCCGGCGGCTTGAAGGCCTGCCAGCTCAAGCGGTGGATGCGTTTGACCGTGTCGATCACCAGTCCGAGCCGGATGCCGTTGAACTCGCTGACGATCAGGTGCTCCGCCTTGGCGAGCCGGGGCTGCTTGTACAGGAAGTAGCCCATGTCGACCACCGGGATGATCCGGTCGCGGAGATGCGTGATGCCGCACACGCCGGGCGGCATCTGCGGCAGCTGCGTCAACGTCGGCATGGGGATGATTTCGCGCACTTTGGCCACATTGAGGGCGAGTGACTGTATCACTTCCTCGCCCTCTTCAGTGACGTGACCCAGCGTGAATTCGATGATTTCGAACTCGTTCGTTCCAGGCTTCAGGATATTGGATTGTAATGCCGACATAATGGCTCGCGGTTTAACGATGCACGGTATGTCTGTAGGATCGGTCTTTCCTTGCCAAGTCTTAAAAGCCAGACGCGTGCAATCGTAAGCCATCGTGCCTAATTTTCTCCGCACCGACGTCAACCGACAAACAGGCCGGCAACCCCCATGACCGAAACCAACATGTCTACATCCAGCGCCATTCGCGGTATTCTGGCGGCGAGTCTGGCGGCGAGCGCGTTCCTGATCTGGTTGATCTATTTCAAGGAGCCGGCTGCTGACGGAGGCATCGATGTGTCCTTTTTGCCGGCGCTGAACGCCCTGTTGAACTCCATGAGCGCCGTATGCCTCGCCCTGGGGTATCGCGCCATTCGCAAGCGAGAGATCCCGACTCACCGGCGATACATGCTCGGCGCGTTCCTGTTCAGCGGGTTGTTTCTGGTCAGCTACCTGATCTACCACTACTACCACGGGGATACGCCATTCCTCGGAACGGGACTCGTGCGCCCGGTCTATTTCACGATTCTCATCAGCCACATCGTCCTGTCGGTCGTCGTCCTGCCGCTCGCCCTGATCACGCTCTATTTCGCCCTGTCGGGCCGGTTCGACAGGCATCCGCGTATCGCGCGCATCACGCTGCCTCTGTGGTTTTATGTGTCGGTAACCGGGGTGCTCGTTTTTCTGATGCTGCGCTTCCTCGGTTGAACCTCAGGCCGGCAGCCGCCGCAACGCATACTGGCCGATCGCTTCATGCGACCGCTCGAGTGTGCGCTGGAAATTGGCGTCGTCGCCAAACAGGTAGCCGGTGACGACTTTTACGATGTGGCAGGGCGCCCCGTGCAGGGCCGCGACGTAGGCGATCGCATAGCCGGACATATCGCTGATCTGGGCGATACGCTGCCAGTAGGTGCGTTCTTTTTCGTCCTGGGGCGTGTGATCCTGCGTGACCAGGGTGGCCGTTTTGAGCGAGGCGTCCATGATTTCCAGCGGCATGCGCGGGTAGGTCGGCGCCGATAACTCGATCCGATCCCCCTCGAAGACCTGGTCCGAGGCGACGAGTTCGCCCGGACTGAACGATTCGGCCAACGCGGTGCATGTGCCTACGTGCAGAAGCCGGCGCACGCGATGTTCGCGCAGCATCCGTTCGGTGCGCAGCGCGGCCTTGATTTTGCCGATACCGGTGATCGTCACGATCAGCGTGTCGTCGTGCGCGACATCGCCCTCGTTGAGGCCGTCAAAGCGGCCTCGCTCGTAATTCTTGAGGAAGTAGCGGGCCTCTTGCTCCGTAGCAAAGACGATTGCGTTCATCGAACAGAAGCAATGGTTGCAGGTTACACCCAGCACATATTTCCAGCCTCGCCCGTGCGACGCCGGTTTCGTGTGGTCAGGAAGCGTTCGATGGGCAGACCCGGCGATCCGGGCGGTGCCGCCCGAGCGCACAGGGTCGGAAAGCTAGTTAATTTTAATGGCTTGACCAAACCCCGACCGGTTATTCCCGAACGTTGTCTTTTACCTGGATGAAGATCAGCGAAATCCTTGATCGCGCCACCGAGACGCTCATCTCGTACGAAATCGTTCCGCCCAAGCGGGGAAGTTCTGCCGAGCAGATCATGCGCATCGTGTCCGATCTGGTGGAGTTCGAGCCGCCGTTTATCGACGTCACGAGCCATTCCGCCCAGGTGTACTACGAGGAGATGCCGACCGGCGCCTGGCGCCGGCATGTCAAACGCAAGCGCCCCGGCACCCTCGGGCTCTGCGCCGCGATCAAACACCGGTACAACATCGAGCCCGTCCCGCATCTGCTGTGCATGGGCTTCACCCGGGAGGAGACGGAGGATGCCCTCATCGAACTGAATTACCTGGGCATCCAGAACGTGATGGCCCTCCGCGGAGACGCGAGCGAGAATCCCAAGCGTCTCGCCCCCGATCGGTCCATCAATGAATACGCGGTAGATCTGGTGCGCCAGATCGGGGAGATGAATTCGGGGCATTACATGGAAGATATCATGGATGCCGCGCCTACGGAGTTCTGCGTGGGGGTGGCCGGGTATCCTGAAAAGCATTTCCAGGCGCCCAATCTGGCCCGCGATATTCAAAATCTGAAACGCAAGGTCGACGCCGGCGCCGATTTCGTAACCACCCAGATGTTTTTCGACAACCGTCACTATTTCGACTTTGTCGAACGCTGCCGGGAAGTAGGGATCCAGGTGCCGATCATTCCGGGCCTCAAGATTCTGACGAGCAAGGCGCAGCTCCAGTCCCTACCCAGCAAGTTTTATCTCGAGATCCCTGAAGCGTTGGCGGCGGAAGTCGAAGCGGCGCGCCCCGAGCATGTGGTCGATATCGGCGTCGAGTGGGCGCTACGCCAGGTGGAGGAACTGATGAACGCCAATCTGCCTTGCGTCCACTTCTACATTATTCAGTCGGCCGATGTGGTGAGGCGTGTGGTGAAGGCGTGCCGGGATATGGCGTGACGTGTGTGGCCGGGGTTCGGGCCTGGAGAGACGGGGCGGCAAGGATGCCGGCAGATTGCAGGATGCAGGGTTTGAGCGTCCGTGAGAAACGCCGTGGTGACCGGTACATCCTGCAATCTGCCGTGTGGTGAGCGGTGAGCCGGGCTATTCAGGCCGGCCGCGATTGCAGGGTGTCTTTAGGGGATCACGAGCCCCGAATCTTGTCTTTATACTTCAACACCTGCCGGCGGAGCCGAAGCACGCAGCGGTCGACTGCTTCTTCGAACGTGGACGCACGGTCTTGCGCGGTGAGAGACTGTCGATACACTTGCACGGTGATTTCAGCAGATTTGCTCAGCCCGGCGGTGTTCGGCACACTCAACACGACGTGCGCGTCGGTAATGCCGTTGTAGAACCGTTCGAGCTTCGTCAATCGCATGTTCACGTGGTCTTTCAGTTTGGGGGTAGCGCTGAAATGCCGTGCCGTGATTCTTGTATCCATGTGCAACCTCCGTGATATGAAGAATGAAGGTGAAGGTATTTGAAGACGCGATGAAGTGACGATACTAAAAAGTTGACCTCAAAAAAAGAGGGTCAACAGGCGTCCGGGCGATGCGAAATGAGGCAGGGTACCGGGATGTGCCCCGTACGCGCCTTAAATGAAGGTTGTGTGTAGAAGTGTGGAGTAGACGTGACGAGTTTGTTGCAACTTCTTCACCGACCCTGGAGGTAGCGATCCTCGAGGCGGTGCATGTGCGTTTTGTCCGCTTCGGTGGCGTCGTCGTACCCGATCAGGTGCAGCAGTCCGTGCACGATATAGCGGAGCGCTTCCTCCTCGAACGTAGCCCCGAACTCGGCGTGCCGTTCGAGTGCGGTATCCAGGTCGATATAGATTTCACCCTGGAGCGGCGACGCGCCGTCGTCGGGTTCGATGAGGAAGGAGAGGACGTCGGTGGGGTAGTCGTGCTGGAGAAAGGAGCGGTTCAGGTCGAGGACGGTCTCCCGGTCGGCCAGGATGACGCCGAGCGCCTCGAACGACCGGTCTTCGCCGGCAAGGACCGCCGCGATGACGCCGGCCACGCGCGCCTCGTCCAGCCGCAAGGACGCATGCGTGTGGGAGAGCTCGAGCCAGGGGGGGAGGTCGTGGGTCGACACCGGGGGCGGCTCAGCCGAGGTCGTTGAAGAGGGTTTCGGCCAGCGAGAGCGCCACGCTGCTCATGATCATCTCCGGGGGCAGCTTCTCGAAGTCCGTGGACAGGAGACGCTCGTCCACGTTGGAGAACAGCGAGGCGCCGGCCTGGCGTTCGACGACGAGGCCGCTCGTGCGGCCGGCCTGACGGGCCACGAAGATGACTTCGCCCAGCTCCTCGCTGGCGATGAAGCCCGTGCATCCCTGCAGCTGGAGAAACGAGCCGGCGGTATACACGGATACCAGGTTCGCAGTCTGGTCTTCATGCAACTCCATGGGGAGCGTGAGCTCCCGCAGGATTTCCAGCGACAGCGTCCGTCCGCTTTCTTCGTCGCTCAGCTCCATACGCACGAGGGCGCCATCGTATTTGGGTGTGATACCCAGTACCGAAGCGATACGTGTCATATCGCTGTCGGAGAAGGAAAAACGCATCGAATCCTTACCGCGAGGTTCTAAACCGAAAAGGGGGTGGCCGCCGATCAAGGGTCCGCACGGCCGCAGCAAAAATAGGCGCTGGAGCGAGTAAAAACAACGCGCTCATGCGTTCATCGCGCGGCGGACATGAACGGGCGGCTACAGGGGAAATCAGCGCGCGCCGGAGCAGGTGCCCACGCGGCTTTTTTCATGGCGGGCAGCGCGGCTCGGCGCGCGCGCAGCCATCCGGGAGGGATCGGGTGAAAATGGACTCGACGGGGATGTACGACGTATCCAGTGTGGGGAGGCGCGCCGGCACATCGGAGGAAGCCTGGGGGTGCTCACGCGATGTGGGTTCGGGGCGACGGGCCGGGGCAAGAGGGAGGGCCCGGACGCGTCAGTGCGCGCTGTCATGCACCATCAGTGAGGCCGCCTCCGCTTCGTCATCCTCCTCGTTGAAGGCCACGACGTTGTGGGCATGCAGTCCCTTCGGGCCATTAACGAGGTCGAATGAGACCACCTCTCCTGTCCGAAGTGTTTTGAAACGCTTGGATGAGTCAATCTGGGAGTAGTGCACGAAGATGTCACTTCCATCGTCGGGATGGAGGATGAAGCCATAGCCTTTCTTCGCGTCAAACCACTTGACGACACCTGTCTGAACAGACATAGAAAGCCTCCTTCTACGTTGACTATGCGCGTAGCAAGTGGGCGGAAGAGCAATTGCCCGACGCGCAGGGTGATAGGTTGTGAGTTCAGGGTTTTACCGGCATTTTTAATGCCGGAACTTGCATTATAGAACCCTGAAGGCCTCCATGTCAACTGAAAAAAGCAACATCCTTGCAATTATTTGGTCGGAAATCCGACCAAAATTAGAAAAATCTCCTTTTGGGCTAAATAAGCAGACACTTACTGAGACGCGGGCTCAGGGCGAGACGAAAACAGGGCGATCCGGCAGGGGGGAGGTCCCTGATCAGTTGCCGTCGACGCTATCCTCGGGGGAGAAGAGCCGGTCCCGTTCGGCGCGCAGCTGCTCCGGCGTCTGGCGGTAGACGTCGTCGTTCAGGGCGTCGGCGATCCGGTTGCTGAAGGCGGCCGCGGCATCGAAATCACTCAGCTCGATGTAGCCGAGCTGGATCATCTGGATGTACCGGATGAGGGTGTCCACCTGCCGGCGCGTGCGCGCCCGCTGCAACTGATCGAGCACGACGGGCTCCGCGCTGCGCCAGACCTCCACGGCGCGGTCGGATACGCCGAGCAGCTGGAAGGCCCGTGCGACCACCAGGTACGATTGCGGCGTGCCGGGGATCGTCGTAAAGGGGATTTCATCCATCAGCCGATCCATCAGGGCAATCGCCTCGGTGCGGTCGCCGGCTTCACCCAGTTGCTGCGCCGTGGTGGAGAAGATGTTGCGGTAGTTGTCCACCATCCGCCGGATGTTCTCGTCGTAATACACATCCGGGTTGTTCAGGTTGGTGAACTTGAATTTCTTGAGGCGCTCGGGCGTGATGCCGGGCACGACGCGGCCCAGCTGTTCGTCGTGCTTGATCGGGACCACGCGAAAGGCCTGGCCTTCCAACTGGAAGTAGTTGTCCAGATCCATCAACCCATCCGAGCTCACGGTGACGGCGAAGTAAAACGGGCGCTTCCAATCGTTCTGCGCATTCGAGAGCAGGATATCGTAGAGCGCCAGATCCGAGACGTACAGCAGGTTGATGCGCTCGTCGTAGGGCCGGCCGCGAAGGGTCCAGGTCATCGGACTTTCGATCTGGCTCGTGTCGTCCATCGCGATCGGCACTTCGCTGCTCCGCATCATCGCGTCCAGGTTCACGGGAAGCGAGACGTCGCGCGGCTGCCAGGGCCGGATGTTCAGCTCGTCGACCTGCTCGTCGGTCATCGAGAAGGGCAGCGGCTCCGAATCCCGCGACGCCTGATTCTTGAGCTGCTTGATGTACCAGGGGGTGTTCAGTAGCGAAACGTTTACGACGCGCACGTCGCGGCGGACTTCCTCGACTTCCTGGAGGTACCACAGCGGGAACGTATCGTTGTCGCCATTCGTGACGAGGATCGCATCGTCGGCCACGCTCATGAGCATGTTATAGGCATACTCGGGCGCTACATAATTACCGGCGCGGCTGTGATCGTGGTAGTTTTCGATCGTCATCCAGAGCGGCACGGCCGCGAACAGCACCACCCCGGTACCGATCAGAATCCCGTTGCCCCCCTGGGACGCCATCTTCTTCGATAGCGACTCCTGCACCAGCTGCAGGATGCCGGTGGCGCCGATCCCGATCCACAGACTGAAGGCGAAGAAGCTCGCGACATACGAGTAGTCGCGCTCGCGGGGCTGCATCGGCGTTTGATTGAGGTAAAGGATGATGCCGATGCCGGTCACGAAGAACAGGACAAAAATACTGAAGGCGCGTCGCCAGTCTCGCATGAAGTGATAGATCGCCCCGAACAGGCCGAGCAGGAGGGGCAGGGCGAAATAAACGTTCCGGCTCTCTCGTTCGCTCGGCGTCTGCACGAAGCGCTCGGGCCCGTAGTCCGGATGGTCGATAAAGCTGAACCCGGTGATGGCCGGCGCATCCTGCTCGTCGCTGCCCTTGCCGGAGAAATTCCACAGGAAATACCTGAAATACATGTCGCGTACCTGGTATTCCCAGAAGAAATCCCAGTCGGAATCGTACTGGGCGTAGAAGGCCAGATGCGGCGGAGCCGGCGAATGCCGGCGGGGGAAAAGCTTCTCGTGATCGTAATCGATCTTGTTCGTCGCGTTGTCGTACGTCGATCCCTTGAACAACGGTGTATCGCCGTACTGCTCGCGCTTGAGATACGACACGATCGCCTCGACCGTCTCCGGGTCATTCTCGTCGATCGGCGGGTTGGCCGCGCTGCGGATGAAAATCAGCGCGTACGTCGTGTAACCGATCAGCACCACCGCGACATAAAGAAACGCCAGATTCGTCGCGGGCATCTGCCGCGTGTGGGAAACGTACAGGCCGGCCACCACCAGCAGCACGAGCGCGAGCGTCCAGAAAATGGGCGCGCCGCTCTCGCCGATGACGCCGGGCAGCCACTGAATCATGCCCGGGTAGATCACGAGGAAAATCAGCACCGAAACGACGCCCGTCGCGATCAGGCCGGTCCATCGCTGACCGGTCGACCAGTTCGACCGATCGATTTCGCGGAAGAAGAAAATCAGGGCGATGAAGAAGATCGCCAGCAGGTTCAGCAGGTGGACGCCGATCGCCAGCCCGAACATGTAGGCGATGAGGATCAGATACCGGTTGGCGCTGAGGCCGAAGGGATGCTGATTTTTGCCGGCGAGTTCGGCCTCTTCCTGACGGGCCAGTTCGCTCCACTTCATGATCAGCCAGACGACCACCGCCGTGAAGAACATCGACAGCGCGTAGACCTCGGCCTCGACGGCGTTGAACCAGAACGAGTCCGTCCCCGCATAGGCCAGGGCCCCGATCACGCCGCCCGCCCAGACGGCGATGCGGTCCTGTGTGGTCTCCATCCGATCGGCCGGATGCCACTCGCGGGCGACGCGCACGATGATGAGAAAGGTCAGCAGCACGGTCAGCGCGCTCGCCAGCACCGAGACCAGGTTGACGGAGAGGGCGACATATTCCGGCGAGGAGAACATCGAAAAGAGCCGCCCGATCAGCATGTAGAACGGGGCCCCCGGCGGATGCGACACCTGCAGCTGGTTCGCGATGGCAATGAACTCACCCGAGTCCCAGAAAGACGCTGTCGGAGAAACGGTCGACAGGTACAGCAGAAACGCCCAGAGAAAAACGAAGGTGGCGATCAGGCGCTCGGTGGATTTCCAGCTCATGGGTTCGGATTCCGGTGGGACCGGTTGGCGGGATGGATAAAACGTGATCAAACGACGGGTGGCTGGCAGCGCAGATCCCGACGCGAAGCAATTTTGCCGGCCTTTGCCGCGCCTCCAACGCCGTATGGACGCGTGAAGTTGCTCCCGGGTCGGCCCCCGTATCGGTAGATAACGCAGAACGGGGGCACGTATTGCGATTCAGTCGTCTTCCTGGTCCGGATTCGACGCCTCGCGACGCTCGCGGCCGCCGATCCCACCGACGACGAGAACCAGCTCTCCGCGCACCTTGTCCTGGCTTTCGTAATGCGTTCGCAGGGTGGCGAGATCGCCGCGCCGAACTTCCTCGAATTTTTTGGAGACCTCGCGCGCCACGGCCGCCGGCCGGCTGCCGCCGAACGTCGCTTCCAGCAACGCGAGGGTCTTGACGAGACGGTGGGGCGACTCGTAGAAGATCATGGTGCGGACTTCCTCGCGGAGCGCATCCACGCGGGTCTTGCGGCCCTTCTTGACCGGCAGAAACCCCTCGAAGACGAAGCGCTCGGCCGGCAGGCCGCTCGCGACGAGCGCCGGGACGAAAGCCGTGGGGCCCGGCAGCGCGACGACGGGAAGTCCGGCCTCGTGGCATGCCCTGACCAGGTAAAAGCCCGGATCCGAGATGCCGGGCGTTCCGGCGTCGGTGATGAGGGCGATGGACTCGCCGGCCTGCATCCGCGCGATGAACTGGGGCGCGCGCTGCCGTTCGTTGTGATCGTGGTAACTCGCGCGGGGCGTGGGGATCCCGTAATGATCCAACAGAACGCCCGACGTACGGGTGTCCTCGCAGGCGATGAGATGGACCTCTTTCAGGATGCGCAGCGCGCGCAGCGTGATGTCTTCGAGGTTGCCGACGGGGGTAGGGACCAGATAAAGCATAGGGCGGTCGACCCGCCGGCGCCGCTCATGCTTTCCGGGGAAAGAGGGGGCGGGCCTTCAGGTCGAGCAATACATAGAACAGTAAACCGGTGCCCAAGATACTCATTACGATATTAGCGCCCCACATGCCCACCCATGGAATCAGCATCCCGCGATCCGCCAGCTTCTCGCCCTGGACCAGCGTGACCCAGTAAAACAGGAAGATGCCGACGGCCATGCCGCCCACGATCCCCAATCCCCCCCGTTTCATGCTCAACCCGAGTGGCGCCCCGATGAGCACGAAGATGATGCAGGCGACGGCGATCGAATACTTCTTGTGGATCTCGACCCGGTACTTGTCCGCGCGCTGGCGTTCCGAGTCGATGCTGCGGTTGATTTGTTCGATCACGGAGCGGTCCGCCCGCAGCGTGCCCAGGGCGCCGTCGTACGCCTGTTTGACCTGCAGCTGCGTCAAGCCCTGGAGGGGGCGGCGGGCGCCGATGTAGGCCAGCGTCGTGTCGAGCGGGTCTGCGGTGAGGACGGGGGCCGGACGGGCCGGCGCGTACAGCGAGTCCAGCATCCAGCGCGCCCCGATTTTGTGCAGCGACGCCCCCCGATCCGCGATGCTCGCCTCCAGCGAGTCGACGTACCGAACCATGTCGGCGGTGCGCATCGTGCGGTCCGTGCGGTAACCGTCGTCGGGGTTACTTCGCTCGAAGCTGAACTCGCTCAGGTCGAACGTCAGGCGGTGGCGATGGAAGGCCAGGCGCTCGTACCGATCCTCCAGAACGCGTCCTCGCGGATTGAGCACGCGGTGCATCTCGCCGTCCTCGAGCACGAGATCGACCCGGTTGCCGTGGTCGCGCGTCTCCAGATGGCCGCGCGACGCCTTGATGAGCACCTGCTGAACCGCCTTGTCCGAATAGTCGAAGATCGTCACATCGATCAGCGTGTTCGATTCCGGCGGGATCTCGCGCACGAGGATGCTGTAGTCGTCGATGCCCTCGTAAAACACGCCGGGCGTGAGTTCGAAGCCGGGCTGTTTGCGCCGGATGTCTTTCCAGAGGCTGCTGGCCCGGAAATTGGCGGCCGGCAGCACTTCGCTGTTAAACTGCCACATGCCGGCGGTGATCACGAGGCCGAGGATCATCATCGGCCAGATCAGCTGAAGGACGGACACGCCCGAACTCTTGAGGACGGTATAGACGTTGGTTTCGGCGAGCCGGCCGAAGGTCATGAGATTGGAGATCAGCACCGCCATAGGCACGGCCAGCACGATCATGTAGGCGAGGTTGTAGATGATGATTTCGCCGATGACCAGCAAAGGCAAGCCCTTCCCGACCAGATCCGGCAGATACCGGATGAGGAATTGCATCACAAGCAGGAAGATGAGCGTGCCCAGCCAGCCCAGAAACGGACCGGGAAACATGCGCAGAATCTGAAGATGGATCCGTTTCATGCCATGCGCGGGCTACGCATTCTGGGGCGGCACCCGGCGAAGGGTGAGCAGGGTGATCTCCGGGCGAATACCCAGGCGCAACGGGGGCCCCACGGTGCTCAGCCCCCGGTTGACGTAGAGGTACTGCGAATCACTGCCTTCCGAGCGGGGTTCGGCATACAGGCCGGCCCACCGCTGGTAGGCGACACGGGCAAGGCTCCAGCGAATCGGCCCCAACTCCAGCCCGATCTGCCCACCGTGGGTGTGTCCGCTGAGCATGAGGTCGATAAACGGGAATTCCTTTCGGATCTGCGCATCCCAGAAGGTTGGGTCGTGCGCCAGAAGAACGGACAGCTGCCGGTCCTGATCCGTCATCGGCATCCCCTGCAGCGCTTTCGGGAGGTCGGCAAAGTGCTGGTTGAAGCCGGTGTTGTCCGTCCCGATCAGGTTCAGCCGGGCCCCGTCGATCTCGATCGAGCGATGGGCGTTGACGAGGAGGTCGACATCCGTGGCTCGTACCCGCTGGGCTACAGCCTCCACGTTGGCGTAGTGGTCGTGGTTGCCGAGCGACCCATAGACGCCCAGGTCGGCCTTGAGCATGCGCAGGCCGGCTGCGATGCGGTCGAATTCCGCGTCGTCCCGGTTCACGTAGTCGCCGGTGATCAGGATGAGGTCCGGCTTCAGTCCCTGGGTCAGCGACGCGGCCTCGAGCATGGGGCGATCGCTAAAAAACGATCCAGCATGCAGGTCGGAAAGCTGCGCGATGGTCAATCCGTCGAGCGCGGGGGGCAAGGAGGGGATCGGCACCACCACCCGATGCACCTGGAAGTCGTAGAGCGAGCGGAAGACGCCGTAGCCGGTGATCACGAAGGGCGCCGAGCCGGCCGTCCAGCCCATCTGGCGCATGAACGCGCGCCGGCTCATCCGCTTCATGTCGGTCAGGTCCAGCGAGGGCGCGGCGGGCACGGCCGCCTCGCTGAGCTGCGGAGGGGCCAGCTGATACTGAAACCACCGGAACAGCCACGTGATGAAATGCGCGATGTCCTTGATCAGCAGCGCGAGAGCGATCAGCGCCTTGGGGAGGTAGTAGGTCACCCAGATGCCGAAAAAGAGGGCGCGAAAGAACTTGGGCTCGACCTCCCACCACCGATAAAAGGCGAAATAGGCGGGCAGCGTGAAAGGCATCACGACCATCGAGGCCATGTACGCGTGCAGCGTCCAGCGCAGCTTGCGGTAAGACCGCGCGAAACGCCTCCAGTGCACAAATACATAATAGTCCAGCGCGAAGAGCGCGACGACTATGCCGGCAAAATAGAAGCTCATGCTGTTCATATCGAAAAAACGCGGCCGGTGGGGCAAGGTTCAGGGGGTGGGTAAACCCCGGTGCGGCAAACGCGTACTTGATGGCGGTCGAGGCCGGTACGGGCAGGCGCATTGCCTCGCTCCGCTCCCAGGCAGGGTATCGACCGTATCGTTGTGAACCTTTCCAGACGACCAGATTGATGATTGTTCATTCGTTCGCTTTTAATCCGTTTCTCACCAATTGCTACATCCTCAGCGAAGGCGGGGAGGGGATTCTCGTCGATCCCAGTTGTCAACGACCCAGCGAAATCAAGGCCGTTCTCGATTATCTGACAAAACAGGACATCCAGATACGACAGATTCTGCTTACGCACGCGCATCTGGACCATATCTTCGGCTGCGCGACCCTCTGCCAGGCACTGGGTGTGGGGTACTGGCTGCATCGTACGGACGATCCGCTCATCAAGCACGCCCAGGACCAGGCGGCGGCTTATGGCATCCCGATGGAACCGCTGCCCGCGCCGGCCGGCTACCTCTCCGAAGACGATACCATCGCACTCGGCGAGACAAAATGGCAGATACTGCATACGCCGGGTCATTCGCCCGGGTCTATCTGCTTCTTTGACGCCTCGAACCGCTTCGTCGTTTCGGGCGACGTGCTCTTTCAGGATTCCATTGGCCGAACCGATCTCTGGCAGGGCTCGCTGCCGACGCTCATGACGTCCATCTTTCAGAAACTTATCCCGCTCGGCGACGATGTCGTGGTCTACCCCGGGCACGGCCCGCAAACGACGATCGGGCGCGAACGACTCCAGAACCCCTTCCTGACGGCCGATACCCTCGATTGAGACGCCCTCGGCTGGATGCTAAAAAATTTCCACTTCGGGATTCGCCCTCCTGTAACCTTCGTGTCGGGCCGGACGTAGTTCCTGCTAGTTTACTAGCATACTAACATACTGGCTCACCTCTTCCCCGAGATGCGCGGGGGAAGGCAATCGACACGCTCGCATGAACAGCTCTCTACGACTGGTTGGATGTACCCTTCTTTTTTTGCTGACCTATCCGGTACAGGCCCAGCCCAGCCCGGCGAATAGCCCGGCCGCCGACCAGCCGGTGCTGGACACCTTCGTCCCCAACGCCTTTCCCCATCTGGCCGTGAACCGCATGCAGGGCCAGATCGCCGTCGATGGCGACCTGACGGACTCCGGATGGCGGTCCGCGGCCATCGCCCAGAATTTCTCGGAGTTTTTCCCCGACGAGCAGGCGCGTCCGCCGATCGCCGTGCGCTCCTACATGACGTACGACGAACATAACCTGTATCTCGCGTTTGTGGTCGAGGACGATCCGTCGTCCATCCGGGCGAACATGAGCGACCGGGACAACATCTGGCAGGACGACTATGTGGGTTTCCTGCTCGATACCCGCGGTGATGGGCGCGAAGTCTATTTCATCGCCTCCAATCCGTACGGCATCCAGGGCGATACCCGGATCACGACGAACAACGAGGATCTGGGGTTTGACCTCATCTATCAGTCGGAAGGACGCATCACGGAGGACGGCTACCAGGTCGAGATGGCGATTCCATTCCGGAGCCTGCGCTTCCCCGCCGGCGATGCGCAGACCTGGCGCGGCACGTTCTGGATCACCCATCCGCGTTCGAGCAGGAGCCAGTATACCTGGGCGGCGGTCGATCGGGACGATCCCTGCTGGACGTGCCAGTACGGGTACATCGAAGGGATCCGCGGGGTCAAATCGGGCGGCAACCTGGAAGTGATGCCGGCGCTCACGGGCTCGCAGGCCGGCGCCCTGTCCGTCGCCGGCGATCCGGATGGCGGGTTCGACAACAACCGCGTGACGGCGGAGCCCTCGCTCGACCTGAAATACGGCTTCACGTCGTCGCTCACGGCCGACGTGTCCGTCAACCCGGATTTCAGCCAGATCGAGGCCGACGTGGCGCAGATCGACGTGAACTCGACGTTCGCGCTCTTTTTCCCCGAACGCCGGCCCTTCTTCCAGGAAGGCAGCGACCTCTTCGACACGCCGATCCAGACGGTGTATACGCGTTCGATCAACGACCCGATCGTGGCGAGCAAGTTGACGGGCCAGTTCGGTTCGACCAACGTCGCCTACATCGGCGCGCGTGACAACACCTCGCCGCTGCTGATCCCCTCCGAAGAGCGCAGCGAGCTGCTCCAGGGCGGGCGGAGCTGGTCGAACATCGTGCGGGCCATGCGCACCTTGCCGAACAACTCGAATTTCGGCGCGCTGGTCACCGATCGCCGGCTCGACAACGGCGGCTCGGGCAGCACGGTGGCGGTGGACGCCTCCGTGCGCTTCCTGAAGCACTACCGCATCCAGAGCCAGCTGGTGATGAGCCAGACTGTCGAGGCCAATGCGCCCGAAACCTCGGAGGGTTTGAACGACGAGACGTTTGCCGGCGGCAAACACACGCTCGGGCTGGACGGCGAGTCGTACGCCGGCGCCGCGTTCAGCGGCACCCTCAGCCGCGAGAGCCGCAACGCGTTCACATACGCCGAATACGAACAGTTCAGCCCGACCTTCCGCGCGGACAACGGGTTCGTCAACCAGAACGATGCGCGTCAGCTTTTCCTGATGCAGGGGTTCAACTTCTTCCCGAAAAACATCGGCCTGATCGATCGCATCGGGCCGCGTTTCCAGGCGATGCGATTCTGGAATTACGGCGGATTGCGCAAGGAGGAATTCATCCGCCCGAGCTTCTTCGTCCAGATGAAGCGGCAGACGTTCCTGTACGCCGGCTACCAGGTTTCGTGGGAGCGGTTTCGCGGCGAGGCATTCGACGGACTGCGCAGCCTGAATGTCGAGCTGGAGAGCAACTTCAGCGAACCCCTCAACCTCGGTTTCAGTTACGAAGGCGGCCGGGATATCGCCCGCAACGTCGAAACCCCTGAAATAGGGCAGAGCCTCAATCTCTCCGCCTATGCGACGATTCGGCCGACCTCCCGACTGCGTCTGGCGCCCCAGATCAGCTATTCGCGGCTGACCGATCTCGATACGGGCGACGCCTTTTTCGATGGATACATCGCCCGCATGCGCGCGACGTACCAGTTCACGCGCCGCCTCTTCGTCCGCACGGTCTTCCAGTACAACGAGTTCGCCGATCGGCTCGACATCGATCCGCTGATCACGTACCGCATCAATCCGTTCTCGGCCTTTTACATCGGGTCGACGCACACCTACGATGCGTTCGACGGGCGCACGCCGGGGGCGGCCCGTTTCTACCAGCAGACCGAGCGCCAGATCTTCTTCAAATTCCAGTATCTGTTCCGGACCTGATCCCGGTTCAGGGTGGCATCTTTTTTTCGCGGTATTCGGCCGGGCGCTCAAGTTCACGGGTGACCCGGCCGATATCTTTCATGAGCCCACTGTGCTCTCCCCACCGTATACCGCGACTTGCCCCCTACAATCGCATGATCCATCGGGATAAAGTGGCTGCCTTCGTTCGTGAAGCGGAGTCGGCCGGTATCTCAAAATGGGTGGCTGCGCCGGCGCATTTTCAGTTGTTGTGGCGTCTGGGTTTCGATGTGCCGCCGCCCCTATTTCACCATACTGCCCGCCTGGCCCTGATCGAGGGCGCCCTGTTTGGCTTTTTCTACGGTCTGTTTTTTATGACGATGTTCTCCCTCGGGGAGAGCGTGTTGTGTGGTATCTGGGTCGGACTCGCGTTCGCGTGGGTCGCCGGCACCGAATACCATCTGGCCAAGGAAGGGCTCGAACGCATTCCAGCGTGGGATGACTACATCCCCGGTCTGTCCCTCTATTGAGGCGCAGCGGAAGGGTGCGGACCCGTGCGGTCCGCTAGCGCTGGACGTTTGACGGCGCGTCGAAGAGATTCGTCGCCGGCATCTTGTTCGACAGGAGATCCTGTACGGACATGTACACGATGTCGCCCATGGTGGCGCATGTCCGGAACGCCGGGTTTCGGTAATGCTCGCTGAGCTGGTCGGCCAGGACGATAACGTGCTGTTCCGAGGAGATCAGGTCCTCGCGCATCACATCCATGAGCGCGGCGTACCGCCCGTGCGAGACGCGCACGCGCTGAGCGATCAGGGCGCGTTCCTCTTTCTGGTATTGCACGACATTGTCGTACACCAGGTGCTCGCGGCTGAGTTCGACAAAGTCCGCGTTTTGCGGGAAGGCCTGCGGGATGTACACCTGCTTGTCGCGATGATGGCTCTGCTGGTCGAAGTCGATCGGCCGCATCCGGAAATGCCACTTCTCAAAGTCCTTCGAGATATCCACGACGAAGTTGCCGGAGTGCATGTCGCCGAGTAGCCGGACAAAGCACCGCTCGTTGAATTTGACGAACTCCTTGGCGAGGCGAACCCGGTCGAACCGGTTCTCGGGCATGTTTTCCCGGACGAACATCTCGGCGGGAATGCCGATGATGTGCTCCTCGATCAGGGTGTTGGCGTTGATGAGGTAGTGGATCCGGTTCGGCGAGAGGATATGTTCGAGCTCCAGGCCGTAGATCCGGTTTGCGTCGACCCGTTTGACGTAGAAGTAGTCGTAGTTGTCGTTGAGCTTGTTGACGATGCGGATGCGGTAGGGGAGCGTGTTGGCGTAGTGGCAGAGGTCGATCCGGTCGACGTAGAGCTGGTCGGCGACGCCCATGTCGCCATCGGCTTTGAGGTGGACGTAGGCGTGCCTCAGGCCGGCGTGGAGTTCCTGCTGCTCCGTGGGCGCATAAAATACGGAGGACCAGAGGGTGTCCCGTCCGTGCTCGTCGTACAGCGGGATGGCGTTGTTGTACCGCGTGAGGTCCTCATACCGCAATTCCTGGGGAGCCAGCCGGCCGTAGCGTTCCAGATAAGACCGGAAATAGTCGCTGATCGGATAGACTTCCTTCTTGCGGCTGATGAGGTTGTTCATGGCCTCACGATACGTTCTCGGGCGGGGGTAGCGGACGTGCGTTCCATGGTGCGTTCATACAACGCTTCGTACATCGGTACGATGGTCTGCTCGTCAAAATAACGCAGGGCGCGTTCGCGTGCCGCCTTGCTCATCCGCGCGGCCAGCGCTTCGTCGCGCAGGATCTGGCTCGTACGCTCGGTAAAGGCTTCGATGTCGCCCAGCGGGCAGAGGAAGCCCGTTTCCCCCTCGACGACGAGTTCGGGAAGACCGCCGATGTCGCTCGCCACCACCGGCACCTCGCACGCCATGGCTTCGAGGGCCGCGAGACCGAACGTTTCGGAACCGCTGGGCATCAGAAATACGTCGGAGATCGAAAGCACTTCTTCCACCGAGTCCTGCTTGCCCAGGAAGCGGATGTCTTCGTAGACGCCCAGTTCGCGGGCCAGGTGTTCGGCCGGCACGCGGTCCGGTCCGTCGCCCACCAGCAGCAGCTTGATGCTGTGGCCGCGCATGCGAAGCCGGTGGAAGATCTGCACGACGTGCAGCGTGTTTTTGACGGGCCGGAAATTCGAGATGTGCACGAGCACCTTCTCGCAATTCGGGCAGAGGTGCATCCGCAGCTCCTGTTCCGAGAGGCGCCGGAATTGGCGCGCGTCGATCGAGTTGGGAATGACCTCGATTTCCTGCTTGATATCGAAGTGGTCGAGGGTTTCCCGTCGGAGGAACTCCGAAACGGCGGTGACCGCATCCGATTCGTTGATCGAATAATTCACGACCGGCGCGAAGGAGGGGTCGCGGCCCACGATGGTGATGTCCGTCCCGTGCAGGGTGGTGACCACGGGGATGCGGATGCCCTGCGTCTGAAGGATCTGGCGCGCGAGCACCGCGCTGGTGGCATGCGGGATGGCGTAGTGCACGTGCAGGACGTCGAGCTTCTGATGCCGCACGAGATCGGTCATCATGCTCGTCAGATTCAGCGTGTACGGAGGGTACTCGAACAGGGGATAGGCGTTGACGCTGACCTCGTGGAAGTAGAGGTTGCGCGTGAGGTTTCCCAGCCGGAAGGGCAGGGCGTAGGAGATGAAGTGGATCTCGTGTCCGCGCGCCGCCAGGGCTTTCCCCAACTCGGTCGCGACCACGCCGCTTCCCCCATAAACAGGATAACACGTAATGCCGATGCGCATAATATCAGGTTATGGTGCGTACCCAGGGTCCTGGGTGGAGATGCCGCGTACGCCACCTCCCGGTGGAGCGAGTGAGAAACTCGAAAGGACCATGCAGGTTGCATACTGACCAATCTAGCCCCCAGGTGGCGCGGATACGGCCTGCTTTTTGTGTGGCCTGTCGGCGACATGAATCGCCCTCCTGGTTATCCGTACGATTGCGGTATTTCGGAACGCCTGCCACAGGCCGTATCTCAGCAAATGATTGATCCTGTCATCCGAACTCCGCCCCTTTACACCCGCTAATAGAGCTTTCGCTCTGGACCGATGAAAAAGATTCGTTTGTTCTCCTTACCGCTCGCTGTGTTGTTGACGATTGGCCTGATGCCGGCACGCGAGGCGGCCGGCCAGCTGGGCGCTTCGGTCGGCGTGAACTACAGCAAGCTCTCCGACATCAATCTCGGCAGTGGATCGACGCGCTTCCAGGATGCGTCGGGCTGGCACGCCGAAGTCTGGTTCGACATGAACGTCGGCCCGCTGTCGATGCGTCCCGGTCTTCGCTACGTCCAGGCCGGCAGCGTCTTCGAGTTTGCCAACGACGCGAATACCAGTTTCCGGGATAACTTCAACGTGAACATGTTCGAGGTGCCGCTGGATTTCCGTTTCCGTTTCAACATGGAAATTGCCACGCCGTACGTGGCCGTGGGCCCTGTGCTGCGGTTTCCGTCCGCGGCGAGAGGCAGCGTGAGCGGGATGAAGTCGATGAACGTCGCCGGCGGCTTTGGCGTCGGCCTCGAAATGAACCTCGGCGCCGTGTTGCTCTATCCCGAACTCAAGTTCACCTTCGGCATCACGCCGTTTACGGAACAGACGTTCGAAATCGAAAATATCGCGTTTACGACCGACGACAACCAGCAGCTCAACGGCGTCATGCTGCGTCTGGGCATCGGGTTCAAGCAGCGCTGATCGCATAGGCCGCCCGGAAGGGCTCAGGGCCGGTGGGATCCGTCACCAACAGAAAAGCCTCGAGGTTCTGCTGAACCTCGAGGCTTTTTCGTACCCGTCCGGGTGCGTTCTTTCAGTAACAGATCTTGCGCGCGCTCCGCATGGCCCCCCAAATCCACGTCAACTGATGCAGGATACCAGGATGCAGGATCACGATCAAACGCACGTTTTTTCTGTTATATCCTGTATCCCGCATCCTGCATCCCGCATCCTGCATCCCGCATCCCGCATCTAGTATCCCACATCCCGCATCCAGCAATCGCTTCGCTGACGCGCGTAACGTCAATCCGTACGGATCGGGTCGCGGTGTGGCGGACCGGCAGAAGGAGCCCGGGAAAGCCGTTTACGAGATCCCTTCGAAGAACCGGAATCGGCGCTCGTCGAGCCTGTAATGTTCGGGCGGGCGGATCGGCGTCAGGCCACGGGCCCAGACGGGCTCGCGCCGGCCGATCATCGATTGCTGGCTGTAAAAGTGTAAGGTTTCGGCCGAGAACGGGCGATACTGGGGGCGGGCATGGCGCACGTAGTACGCGATGCTGAGCGCGCGCTGCCACCCGGACTCATCGTGCTGGAGCGCGAGCGAGGAGTAATAGGGCGCCTCGGGCGATTCGCTGTTGAATGCGCTGAACTGGAAGGGGTCGAGGACGACTTCCTTGTAGGAGGTTTTGCCCCGATACCCAATTTCCACGCGATTCCGGACGACCCAGGCGATCAGCTCCTGCTCTTCGGGCCGCTTGGTCTCGGAGAAGATGCACCGGGCAAGCCAGAGCGTCTCATTGTCGATGACCGAGTCCGGCACGAAAGGTAACCGGTGCGGCTGCAACTGGATGGTTCCGTCTGAAGCCTGCCAGAATGAGATCGTATCTACATTCGCGAGGGAGGATTCAGGTTCGAAGATTTCCGCTTTCGCCGTCAGCGGAACCAGCATGGTTCCGGGAGACAGATGGGAAAGCGATCCGCTGGTGCTTAATACGATGGCTAGCAGCGCTAGAACGTATATGACCGTGCGAGCTCTATGAGATGTACTCAAGGCACTGCGCAGGATGGTTTCAAAGGCCGAGAAAGATACTGGGAGCTGAAGCGGATACAACGTACTTCAGCCATGTATGGCGGCGTACAAAGAGTTGTCGAAGGATTTAGCAGATATCATGCCGACTTCACTATGAGCCTGCACAACGAAGCAGAACCGCGAGGGTTTCATCGCCGGCGGCTCAGCACGGGTCTCATCCTGGGAGACGAACGGGTGGATTCGTGCTCTTCGAGATTCCCGTTTGAACGGCTCGTGAATCTGATCGGTGTCGAACCGGGCAGGGTTCGGAAAGCGAGTCCCGCATTTCGATATTGCCCGTCACATCGACATCTAACGTCAAAACACACATGACAAAACACATGTTTCGCATACTGTGTGAAGAAAAAATCCCGTACGCCCGGGAAGCGTTCTCGAGCCTGGGTGAGGTCTCCACGCTTCCCGTACACGATATAGTGCGCGATGCGCTCCGGGAAACCGACATCCTGCTCGTTCGCAGCGGCACGCGCATCGACGCGGCCCTGCTGGATGGCACGCCGGTTCGGTATGTAGCCACGGCGACGGCCGGCACGGACCACGTCGATCGCGACTACCTCGCCGCGCGCCACATTCCTTTCGCGCACGCCCCCGGATGCAACGCCGACGCGGTCGTCGAATACGTCATCGCCGCCCTGTATCATCTGGGGCGGACGAAGCAGGCGGCGCTGGCCGGCAAGACGATCGGGATCGTCGGGTGCGGCCATGTGGGTGGCCGGCTCGCCGCGCGGCTGCCGGCGCTCGGGCTCAACGTGCTGTGCTGCGACCCTCCGCTGGCCGAGGCCGGCTCGCCGATGGCCCTGCACGCGTATGAGGCGGTGCTGGAGGCGGCGGACATCCTCACCTTTCACACGCCCCTCGTGCGCGACGGCGCGTATCCCACCTATCATCTCCTGGATGCGTCCGGCATGCAGCGCATGAAGCCGGGGGCGTGGCTGATCAACGCGTCGCGGGGTCCGGTGGTCGACGGCCGGGCCCTCGAAGCCGCCATCGACGCCGGCCGATTCGGGGCCGTGGTCCTGGACGTTTGGGAAGGCGAGCCGGAGGTGCGTCTGGACCTCATGCGCAAGGTCGATCTGGCCACGCCGCATATCGCCGGCCATTCGTTCGAAGGCAAGGTGAACGGCACCATCATGCTCTACGAGGCGCTTCAGCAGTATCTGGGGATGTCCGGGACCTGGCAGGTGGAGGATGTGCTCGCGCCCGGGCCGGGCGATCACCTCGAACTCGCCTGGCCGGCCGCCGCCGGCGAGGCGGCGTTGCACGACCTCGTGCACCAGATGTACGACATCACCGCGGATGACCGCACATTCCGCACGGCCTACGACCTCCCCGCCGATGCGCAGGGCGCCTTTTTTCGTCGCTTGCGCAAGGACTATCCCCGCCGGCGCACGTTCGCCATGTTCACCGTCGCGCCCGGGACGCAGGACGCCGCGACGCGCCGCGCGCTGCGCGACGGGCTGCGCGTGCAGGTGAGCGCCGGGGCCTGACGTTCCGGGGGCTACGCGTCGAAGCCGAACGAGCGCAGAAAGGTGTCGTTGCTGCGCCAGCGGTCGCGCACCTTGACGTGAAGCTGCATGTATACGGGCCGGCCGGTGAAGGCCTCAATATCCTTCCGGGCCGCGATGCCGATGCGTTTCAGCGCGCTCCCTCCCTTGCCGATCAGGATGGCCTTCTGCGAATCACGCTCGACGACGATTTCGGCGTGGAGGAGGTCTTTCTGCCCTTCCCGCTCTTCGTAGTTCACGACGTTGACCTGGGTGGAGTAGGGGACCTCCTGGCTGTATTTCATGAAGATCTTCTCCCGGATGATCTCCGCGATAAAGAACCGTTCCGGGTGTTCGCTCAACTGGTCCTTGGGGTAGAAGGGCGGTCCCTCCGGCAGGTAGGAGACGAGTTTATCCAGCATCGAGGCGAGGTTGAAGCCTTTCAGCGCCGAGATGGGGAAGACCTCCTTGAACGGATACGCGTTCAGATAGGCCTGGGCCAGCGGCAGCGCGTCTTCCTGGCGGATGAGGTCTACCTTGTTCAGCAGCAGGAAGCTGGGGCGTTCGCCGACGAAGGACAGGCTGAGCGAGTCCGGCGTGTCGCGCGTCGCATCCGCCATGAACAGCAGGATGTCGGCGTCGGAAATCGCCTGGCGGACGTTGCGCATCATGGCTTCCTGGAGGCGGTAGCGCGGTTCGATGATGCCCGGCGTGTCGAGCAGCACGATCTGGTACGCCGGCGCCGAGAGGATGCCCAGGATGCGGTGACGGGTCGTCTGCGGTTTGGGGGTGACGATCGACAGCTTCTGCCCGACGAGGGCGTTGATGAGGGTGCTTTTGCCGACGTTCGGTTGTCCGATCAGCGCGACATAACCGCTGCGATGTCCGGCGGGGATGTCATCGGAGAAAAGGGGTGGGGATTCCATGCAGGTCAGATCGGATGATTAGGATTTTACGACGCGAAGCATTTCGCGGACGGCCTCTTCGAAGCCAACGAGCACCGCGCGGGCGACGACCGCAAACCCGATCGAGACTTCGTGCAGGTGGGGCACGGTGTTTTTGAACAGGGTGAAGTTGTGATAGTCGAGCCCGTGGCCGGCGTGGACGCGCAGGCCCAGGGCGTGGGCCTGTTCCGCGGCGGTGGCCAGGCGGGTCGCCTCGGCGAGCCGGGCCGCGGCCGTCGCGGCGTTTGCATAGTCGCCGGTATGCAATTCGATGCAGTTGGCGCCGGCGCGGGCCGAGGCCTCGATCTGCTCCGGCACCGGGTCCACGAAGTACGCCACTTCCTCGATGCCGGCGTCGTAAAGACGCCCGGTTACGCCGCGCAGCCGCTCCAGATGCCCCAGCACGTCGATCCCTCCCTCGGTGGTGATTTCCTGGCGTTTTTCGGGCACCAGCGTCGCGAGATGGGGCTTGATTTCACAACAAAGCGCGACAATCTCGTCATTCGTCGAAAGTTCAAAATCAAGCTTGGTCGTCACCGTTTCCTTGAGCAGGCGAACGTCCCGATCGGTGATATGGCGGCGGTCTTCGCGCGGGTGGAAGACGATGCCGTCTGCGCCGGCCTTTTCGGCGAGAATAGCGGCATGAACAGGGTCAGGAAACCGTTCCTGGCGCGCGTTGCGGAGCGTGGCCACGTGGTCGATGTTGATCAGCAGGCGGGTCGGTTCGGCGGTGGTGCGGTGTGGCATCGGGTGAGCAACTTATGAGCGGGACAGGGGTCCTTGCTAGCGAAACGCTGGGTGAAACCCGCATCGGGCGTGCTTTGTTTTGGGGGCGCGAGACATCACCCGTTGCACGAGGTTGCATTTAGGAGGGGCGCAGCCTATTTTCTCGCTCACCATTTGCATCTTGGCGACTCACACCCCTTACCACTACTATCCCACCGGGTACAGAGAAGACGCGTTATGGCTTCTAAGAGCCTCCGAACGGGCCTGCAGTTGTTGCTTTGGCTGTTGATTATCAGTATGTCCTATGTCTTGTTTCGCTCGATCACCGAGCCGTACAAGATCGTTGAGCAGAAGGCGCGCGTGACGCAGCTGACGCGTCAGCGCATGGACCAGATCCGGCAGGTTGCGATTCAATACGAAACGCGCCACGATCGTTTTCCGATGACGCTGGATACGCTGGTGATGTTCGCCGGCACGGATTCCGCCTTCCAGAGCGTCCGGAGTCAGTTGCTGAAAGGATTGCCGGTCGACTCGCTCATGTACTCGCCGCGTACGGGCAAGATGTTTACGTACACGGCAAACGACACGTCCCGCGTAAAAACGTATCTCCTGGTAGACCCCGATTCCGACGACCGGATCGGTACCCTGGATGCCGATATCACCCTGCTGAACGCGGCCAGCTGGGAATAAGCAGCCCGTACTCCGCCCGGAGCATTTCCTGGGGGTGGCGTGGGGCGCGTAGAGACTGGGAATGGAAGCTCTCATTCAAGCTGCCGTCGATATCCACGACGCAACGCTGCGCTATGCAGAGATCGAACGTTCCGGCGCTTCGTTCCGCCTGCTGAAACTGGGCAGCTGCGAGTTCGATTTCGACATGATGCGCGAGCTGTCGAACGGCGCGCAGTCGGTCTATCTGGATACGCTCTCCGAAGCCCTGCACGACGTATTTGCGCAGACGGAAGCGTCGGACTTGCACGTCGTCCTGCATCCCCCGCATTGCTACTCCTTTTTTACGCCGCTGCTCGTCGACATGAACGAGGAGGAGCGGAAGGGGCGGCTTCAGGAAGAAGCGACGATGCTCACGTCGGGCGACAGCCCGATGCCCCTGCACCTGACGGCGGATGTCGTGTTTACCGAATCGCTCGCCTCGGGCAAAACGGTCGAGTGGTTTCACGTGCTGGGGATGCGCGAACTGCTGCATAGCCGTTTCGACCGCATCCTTCGTACGCTGCCCCACCGTCGGTACCGTTTTAATCTGAGCACGCGCGGCGCGGCCCGCGTCATCGAGTCGCTGCAGAGCGGGCCCCGGTACGAGTCCGCCGATCGCACGGCGTTCAGCCTGGCCGTCGGCTTCTACGAGCGCCACGTGGAGTACACGATCTGCCGGCAGCATCGCTGGTACTACAGCCACTATGCCGAGGCCGGCGCGCCGGCCGACGCCGTCTATTACGCCCTCGCCCTGCTCAAACGCCTCCAGGTGCCCCGCGCCTCCGTGCGCGATCTGTTTACCTATGGATCCGGGCCGCATCACGCGGAGGCGATTTCGTTGCTGAGCGACGTGTTTCAGACGCCCTGCCTCCCGCTCAATCCCATCGACGTCGTGGAGCTGGAAGGCCGGCGGCCCGGCGACGGTTTTGCCGCCGAAGCCTACGCGCCGTGCATCGGCGCGGCGCTCTGACGACATCGGCCTCTTTCACGTTCATCTTCCGACACCCGTGCCAGGATTGCGCATCATAGGCGGCCGCTTGCGCCGGCGCATCTTCAGCGCCCCCAAAGGACACCTCACCCGTCCCACGTCGGATCGCGCCAAGGAATCCATTTTTAACATGGTCGAGGCGCGCCTCGATCTGGACGATGCCCACGTGCTGGACCTCTTCGCCGGCACGGGCTCCCTCGGCTTCGAGGCGCTCAGCCGGGGCGCCGCCTCCGCGACGTTTGTCGAGCAGCAGGCGCAGGTGATGAAATGCCTGCAGGAAAACGCCGCGTCGCTGGACCTCACGGACGCCTGTGTCTTCGTCCGCGCCGACGTGCTGCCTTACCTCAAGAACCAGTCGGGGCCGCCCTACGAGCTGGTGCTGGCCGATCCGCCGTACGATCTCGACACCCTGCCCCGCCTGCCGGACCTCATCGTTCCCCTCTTGGAGCCCGGCGGACTGCTGGTGCTGGAGCATGACAGCCGGCACCGGTTCGACGATCACCCCGCGTTCGAGCTTTCCCGCGCGTACGGACGCACGACCGTGAGCCTCTTCAACGCGCACGAACCCGCCTGACCGGAACGCCATGGCGCTCGCTCTTTTCCCCGGCACCTTCGATCCGTTTACGTTCGGCCACCTCGACGTGCTCGAACGCGCGTTGCGCATTTTTGACGAGGTCGAAGTCACCGTCGCCATCAACAGCAGCAAGGCCCCGCTGTTCGGGATCGAGGAGCGCTGCGAACTGATCGCCGCCTCCACGACACACCTCCGCGGGGTGACGGTCGCCCCGTTCGAGGGGTTGATCGTGGATCGCGCCCGTTCGCGCGGCGCCGCCGCCCTCGTGCGCGGGTTGCGCCAGGTGAGCGATTTTGACTATGAGTTCCGCCTGGCCGCGGCGAACCGCCGGCTCTTCCCCGCGCTCGAGACGGTCTTTATCATGCCGTCAGAAGAAAATCTCTTGATAAATGCGACTTTTGTGCGCGATATCCACCGATGGAAGGGGGAGCTTGCATCCTTTGTCCCGCCCCCGGTGTTAGAAGCGATGCGCAATAAGCCGCCCAGAACACCCTGATTCGTCCAAACTCACCGATGTCCATGTCCGCACCCGCCCTAACGTTTAATCCCCGCGTCGCCGCGATGCAGCCTTCTGCCACGCTGGCGATGACCGCCAAGGCCCTCGAGTTGAAGCGCGCCGGCAAACCGGTGATCGGATTGAGCGCCGGGGAGCCCGACTTCGACACGCCGGCGCCGATCGGGGACGCCGCCGTGCAGGCCATCCGCGAAGGGTTTACCCGCTACACGCACGAGATGGGCACGCCCGAGCTGCGCGAGCGCATCGCGGCCAAACTCGAAAAGGACAACGGACTCCATTATCCCCCCGAACAGATCATCTGTTCGAACGGCGCCAAGCAGTCGGTCGCCCTCGCGATTTCCGTCCTGTGCCGGCCGGGCGATGAGGTCCTCATCCCTGCTCCGTACTGGGTCAGCTATCCGGAGATGACGCGTTTCGCCGGCGCCGAACCCGTGGTCATCCCCACGACGGTCGAGCAGGAGTACCGGCTCACGCCCGAAGCCCTGGAGGCGGCGATCACGCCCCGGACGCGGCTGCTGATCCTGTGTTCGCCTTCCAACCCGACCGGGTCGGTCTATTCGCCGGCCGAGCTCGAGGCCCTGGCCGCGGTGCTGCGCCGGCACGAGCAGGTCTTTGTGTTGTCGGACGAGATCTACGAATACGTCATCTTCGACGCCGAGCACGTATCGTTCGCCAGCCTGCCGGGCATGAAGGCGCGCACGGTGACGGTGAACGGTTTTTCGAAAGGCTATGCCATGACGGGCTGGCGGCTGGGCTATTTCGCCGCCGAGCCGTCGATCGTGAAAGCGGCGTCGAAACTGCAGGGGCAGTTTACGTCGGCCCCGTGCAGCATCACCCAGAAAGCCGGCGTCGCCGCGCTGGAGATGTCGCACGACTCGATCGACACGATGGTGTCCGCCTTCCGCGAACGGCGCGACTATGTGCTGGCCGAATTGAACGCGATCCCGGGCGTCCGCTGCCCGAAACCGGAGGGCGCGTTTTACCTTTTCCCGAACATCGCCGCCTTTCTCGGGAAGACGGCTCCGTCGGGGCGCCGGATCGAGACGAGTGACGACCTGTGCATGTATCTCCTCGAAGAGTACCTCGTCGCGCTCGTTTCCGGGGGCGGCTTTGGCGATCCGGAGGGGATTCGCATCTCGTATGCCGCTTCGATGGACAACCTGAAAGAGGCCATGAAGCGGATCAAGGCCGGCCTGCTGGCGCTCTCCTGAACTTCTGCATATACAGGGCGTAGGCAGAAACGGTCGCGCGCGTCCATGCCCATCCCACCGTCCATGCCCGACTGACCATGGGTGAGGGAGCGGCGGCGCGGGTCGCATCGTTATCCTTATCAAGCCCGCTATCGGCTGCAACGCTTTTGGAACCGATCCCATCATCGACCGAACTTTTTGAATCGCGAAAGCAGCTGTTTCCGGGTTACCAGGAGCCGGTTTTCCCCAAGGACCGGTACTGGCTGCACCTGTTGCTGTTTGCGCTGACGCTGGTGTCGACCGTGATCGCCGGCGGGCAGCTGGTGGGGCGGTTTCTCATCTACCCGACGGCCAACCCCGACGACCCGCTCACCTGGCTACTGGATCGCCAGTTCGTGCTGGACGGGCTGCGCTTCGGGGCCTCGTTGCTGCTGTTTCTAACGATCCACGAATTCGGCCACTACATCGCGGCGCGCATTCACGGCATCAACACGTCGCTGCCCTACTACATCCCCACGTTCATTTTCGGTCTGGGGACCCTGGGCGCCGTCATCCGGATCCGCGAGCCCATTCCCGGGACGCGCAACCTGTTCGATATCGGCGTCGCCGGCCCGCTCGCCGGTTTCGTCGCGGCCCTGGGTGTGCTGCTGTACGCGTTCGCCACGCTGCCGCCGCCGTCGTATATCATGGACCTTCCCGGCCATGAGGCCCTGAAGGCGTATGTGGAGCAGAACGGCGTCTTCCCCCGGAGCAGCATGGCGCTGATGACCCCCGAGGCCGACACACTCACCATCGTGGTCGGGCAGACGCCGCTGTACTGGCTGTTGTCGCAGGTCTTCGCCAACGTCCCGCCGATGGACGAGATGTACCACTATCCGATGCTCTTCGCCGGCTGGATGGGGCTGTTTTTTACGGCCCTGAATCTGCTCCCGGTCGGACAGCTCGACGGCGGACACATCATGTACACGCTGATCGGCCCCAAGTGGCATGGGCGGGTGGCGCGGCTGTTCGTGATGCTCCTGCTGATATCGGGTTCGATCGGATTTGTCCATGAAGGCTTTCCGTGGCTCGCGGAGACGTCGCCGATCCTCGGCCGGCTGGCTTGGTTCGTGCTGGCCGGCATCCTGTATTTTTATCTGTCCCGGATCTTCAAGGGCGATCACCGCCTGATCGCGCCCAGCCTGCTGAGCATCATCGCGGCGGTCGTGCTCGTGCGCGCCATCAGTGACGATGCGGCCTCGTACGGCTATACCGGCTGGTTCGTGTGGAGCCTCCTCATCGTGTTCCTGATCCGGGTGGATCATCCCCCCGTCCTCAAGCCCGAACCGCTGTCGCCGGGCCGGCGCGCGCTGGCCATCCTCAGCATCCTGATTTTC
This sequence comes from Rhodothermales bacterium, assembly GCA_041391505.1. NCBI lineage: Bacteria > Pseudomonadati > Rhodothermota > Rhodothermia > Rhodothermales > Rhodothermales bacterium. Next base: position 28,618 of record JAWKNW010000024.1, on the reverse strand, counting down.
CTGCTTTGCTTCAGCTTTACGCCGCTGCGGGTTGTTTGACCGCCTGGATCATACTTCCCGGTCGGTTGGTATGAGCCGAGACCTGTGAACGCGCGTCCAGCGCTTCGCGGCATCCCCATCCTCTCTCCTCAACCGGACACGCGATGGCCTTCGTTTGCTACTGACATTTTTCTGCTACGAACCAGGCCGTTTCGCCTGGACCAGACTATGCTTTTTGCAAACCGCTTCAGGCCTTCCTACGTCGTCCTTCGTGTCGCTGCTGCCGTCATCGCGCTAGCGCTCGCCGGCTGCGACAGCGCGCCCGGTCCGTCGGACATCCAGGCGATACCGCCATCCCTCGACGCGTTCAGCTACAGCCCGCAACGGCTGAATGTGCTGGAAGCCAGCCCCGACCAGCTCGTCGACGACAACGTCCGCGTGCGCTTCAGCGTCTCCGTCGAGGCCATCGATCCCGATGGGCAGGTGGCCGAGGTCGTGATGGTCCTGCGCAGCCCCACCGTCGATGCCGAACCCGTCCTCGCCCAGAACATGAACGGCAGTGGGAACGGCACGTATGAACTGATCCGCGACATCGATCTCCCGAAAGGCGACATCGGCAACTACACCGTGCTGGTGTATGCCGTGGATGAAGACGGCCTGCTCAGCAACCAGGTGCGCGGCACCTTCGTCCTCGAGAATAAAGGGGAGCCCCCGGTGGTCGAATCGGTGGAGGCGCCGGACACGGTGCAGCGGCCGGCGGCCGGCGAACAGACACTCGTCAAGATCGTCGCCACGGTGTCCGATCCGGATGGACTCGGCAACATCAGCCGCGTGCTGCTCTGGAACACGGCGGCGCCGGGCGATCGCTTCGACCTGTTCGACGACGGCCAGGGCGGCGGCGACGAGACGGCCGGCGACGGACGCTACACGATCACCGTCCAGGTAGCCAGCGACAACACCCCGGGTCCCCGCGTGTTCGCCTTCCAGGCGATCGACCGCGCCGGCCTGGAGAGCAACATCATTGAAAAAACGATCACGATCGAATGAAGGGTTTCAGGTTGCAGGTTCGAGGTGTCAGGCGCAACGTCATCCTGATCGTGCTGATGGTCGCGGGCGCGCTGTGCGTCGCCGGCGCGCGGGCCCAGGTGCCGTCGCTCGAGGCGGCCGGCGTCCCCGGGATCGTGCGCAACAGCACGGCCAACCTGCATGCGCAGGGCGACTCGCTGTGGGTGGGCTCGTTTCTCAACCTCACCACCGACGGCGGGGCCAGCTGGTCGCTGGCGGACACCGACTCGCTCTTCGGCTCGCGCAACAGCGTCTTCTCGATCGATGTCGAAGGCCCCGTCATCTGGGTCGGTCTCGGCTATCTGAGCGACGAGGCCTCGGGCAGCTCGGAGCAGTCCGCCGGCGGTTTTCTCGTTTCGGAGGACGGCGGCCGCACCTTCGCCTATCGCTTCCCGCAGCTCGACAGCCCCGACAACGACACCGAGACCTATGGCGTCTCGACGCTGGAGGCGCTCCCCGTGATCGTACCGCAGCAGAGCCCACCGTTCGATATCGATTACGACCCCGTCACGGGCGAGCTGTGGGTGGCCGCGTGGGCGAGCGGCATCCGGCATTCGACCGATGGGGGGCGGACGTGGCAGCGCGTCGTGCTGCCGCCGGACCAGCTCGATTACATCCATCCCGATTCCAGCTACGCGTTCAAACTCGAACCCCGGCGGGGAGAGACGGGCTTTTTTAACTACCTCGGCTTTGGCGTGCTGGTCGACGAGACGGGCACCGTGTGGGCCGGCACGGTCGCCGGCGTCAACCGCTCGACGCCCGACGACGTGACGCCGTCCGGCGAGCGCGCCTGGCGCCGCTTCGCATTCGACGGCACATCCGCCGGCCTGACGGGCAACTGGGTGGTTTCGATCGAGGAGCAGCCCCTGCCCGGCCGCAACGCCATCTGGATGGCGACCTGGAACGGCAGCGACGGGCGCGGCCCCAACCAGCAGTGGGGCGTGACGGTGACGCGCGACGGCGGCGAGACGTTCGAGCAAGTGCTCACCGACGAACAGGTGTTCGATTTTGCCTTTGCCGGCGACCGGGTTTATGCCGCCGGCGAAACGGGTCTTTTTATCACCGACGACGGCGGGACGTCCTGGCGCACCGTCCGCAGCTTCGTCGATGCCGCGCAGCCCGACCGCGTCGTGCCATCGAATGTCGGCATCAACGCCGTCGAAGTGACGGCCAACGGCGACCTCTGGGTGGGCAGTACGGACGGCCTCTTCAAAAGCACCGACGGCGGCGAGACCTGGCAGGTGTTCCGCGTCGAGGTGCCGCTGCATCCGGCTACGCCCACCGAATCGATTCCCGAGGTCGACGTTTTTGCCTACCCGAACCCGTTTTCGCCACCCCAGCACCGTTTCACGCGGATCCGTTACGAGCTGGAGCGCGAGCGCGACGTGCGTATCCGCATCTTCGACTTCGAGATGAACCTGATCCGGGAGCTGGACGCGCCGGGCCAGCAGGCCGGCATCCGCGAAACCCTGTGGGACGGAGCCGATGCGCACGGGCTCCGCGTTGCCAACGGTCCGTATTTTTATGTCGTGGATACGGGCGATCGGGCCTTCCGCGGTAAAATTCTCGTTATCGAGTGAGGAGGCTGACGATTATGGCATCACACGTTTGTCATTCCGGACGGGTCCCCGAGTGCGCGGGGCGCAGTCGAGGGACCTCATCGCGTATCGCACCTACTTCGCCAACCGGCCTCCTAGCATGGATCCCCGCATGCGCGGGGATGACGAGGGTCCCCGCATGCGCGAGGATGACGATTGCGGCGATTGCGCTGCTGGTCCTCATCGGTATCCCTGCGGCGCATGGTCAGTCGGCCGGCGCGTTCGCGCGGCTCGGCTTCGGCGCGCGGGGTATGGCGATGGGCAACGCCCAGACCTCCGATGCCAACGCGAGCGCCTTCTACAATCCCGCGCTGGCGCCCTTCGCCACGCGCCAGACGCTCCAGGCGTCGGTCGCGCTGATGACCTTCGACCGCGAGTTGCAGCATCTGCAATTTTCGTCGGCGCTTCCGCCCAAGGCGGGCATCGCGATCGGGCTCATCCACGCCGGCGTGAACGACATCGACGGACGCAACGAGAGCGGCTACCACACGGAGTCCTATGCGACCGACGAATTCGCCGTTTTCCTGGCCTTCGGCCTCCGGTTTGGCGAGCGGGTCAGCGGCGGTCTCGGCTTTCAGATCTTCCGGGCGGATTACCTCAGCGAACTCGAACCGGTGAACAGCGTCGGCATCGATGTGGGCTTCACCGTGAAGGTGACCGAGGCGCTGCGCCTCGGGTTTGTGGCGGACGACCTGCTCGCCGCGTACACCTGGGATACGTCGAGCCTCTTTTCCAGCGGCGGCAAGCGGACGAGTGACGCCTTCCCGGCGCGGGTGCGGCTGAGTGGTACGTACGCCCTCGCCGGCGGCAGGGGCACGCTCTCCGCGGAGTATGAGTCGCGCGCCAGCCTCCTCGAATTGCGCTCGCGCCGCATCGAGCTGCGCGGTGGGGGGCCGGTCGAGGTGACCGACACCGAAGACCTCCGCATCCAGGAAAGCCGGTTTCGCATCGGCGGCGAATACCGCCTGATGGAGCCCTTCGCGGTGCGGGCCGGCGTCGACCGTCTCGCCGCATCCTCCAGCCGCATCCAGCCGACGGCCGGCTTCGTCCTCGAACAGCCCATCGGCAAGCTGGGCGTGTGGTTCGAATACGCCGTCGCCCTCGAGCCGTACAGCGTCGGAACGATGCACGTTATGACGTTGCGGCTGTTTTTATAATTTGTATGTAATCCCGAGCGGATACCCGCTTTTGCGGGTAGGAATCGAGGGACCTCTTGCCGAAAGGCTGAACCGGCGAACGAAGTAACCATGCACACCCGCCTCGCTACCTGCGCCCTCCTTGTTGGACTGATGACCCTGCCCGCTTCGGCGCAGACGGGTCTCGCGTTCCTGCGCATCGGCGCGAACGCGTCGGCCGCTGCCATGGGGGATGCGCAGACGGCGAACACGCGCGATGCGTTTTCGACATACTGGAACCCCGCCGGCCTCGCCGGCCGCATCGGCAACTCGGTGGGCCTCTCGCACCACATCTGGATCGGCAGCACACGGACGTACTCGGCCGCCGGCCGCTTCCAGGCCGGCGAACAGAGCGGCTTCGGCGTCTTCGTGACGGCGATGGACAGCGGCGACCTCGAGGCCCGCGAATCGCCCGGCGCGGCCGACGGGTTCTTCAACGCGCAGTTCGTGAGTCTGGGGGGATCGTTTGCGCACGCGTTCGGGCCGCTGCGGCTCGGTGTGTCGGCCAAGTTTCTGTCCGAGCGCATCTTCACCAGTTCGGCCGAGGGTTATGCCTTCGATTTCGGAGCGCAGACGGAGCTGTTCGAGTCCGGCATCAAGCTCGGCGTGGCCTTGCTGCATCTGGGCGAGATGAACACCCTCAGCGCGGAAGCCACGGATCTGCCCACGACGCTGCGGGCCGGCGTCGCCGTCTATCCCTTCCGAGTCGTGACCATGACCGACAACGCGGTCCTGCTCAATGCGTACTTCACGGGGGAGGTCTCCCACGTGCTTCCCACCGAAACCACGCGCCTCCACGTGGGCGCCGCGGTGCAGGTGGAGGACCTGGTAATCATCCGCGCCGGCTATATCACCAACGACGAACTTCGGGGGGCCACGATCGGCGGTGGCATCGGAACGAGCGGACTGCTCCTGGACTATGCCTTCGTGCCCTTCGACGGCGGCTTCGGCGGGTCGGGGCACGTGCTCAGCATGCAGTACGCGTGGTAGGCGCGCGAGACCTTTTGGGTCTGGAAGACCCGAAAGGTCTGGTTGCGAAGATGAAATGTGCCTGTGCCGTGTTCGCGTGGTGCAACGTCCCATGACCTCTCTGGACATGCCCTGGGCGTCGACAGGAAGTGAAGGTGCTTGAAGCGTGGTCTACTTCCCCAACGCCGCAAACCCGTACGCATCCTCAGAGCTGTCGTTAGCTTCCGGCAGACGTATCGGAGGCATGGCACAACGTGGTGTTAGCCTCACCGTCGTCCTGTCATCGCGACCGTACGCGTCGGCGACAGCCGATGCGGGAAGCGGAGCGACCTCCCGAAGCCGTATCTGCGCCAATTTGAGGAGGTCCCTCCGCTTCAGTGCCAGCTGCCGCTGGCTCTTTCGGTCGGGATGACAAAACGAATCCCTCAAAACACCACTCGGCGTCAATTTTTCGAAACGATTGCAAGGAGGATGGCGATCTCCAAACATTCGCTCTTTATGAACTGAACAGAACATCTCAACGGTTTAGCCGGGTCTCTCAATTCCACCCGCAACCGTACGCTCTCCGACATCGTGGTGATTCACTGTCGTCCCATCGCGACCGTACGCGCGGCGACGCCGATGCGGGAGCGACGACCTCCGAAGGATCTGCGCCAATTTGAGAGTCCTCCGCGTGCCAGCGCCGCTGGCCTTTCGGTCGGGATGACAAAACAATCCCTAAACACCACTCGGCGTCAATTTTTCGAAACGATTGCAAGGAGGATGGCGATCTCCAAACATCCGCTCTTTATGAATTGAACAGAACAACTCAACGGTTTAGCCGGGTCTCTCAATTCCCCAACACCGCAATCCTGTACGCATCCTCAGAGCTGTCGTTAGCTCCCGGCAGACGTATCGGAGGCATGGCGCAGCGTGGTGTGAGCCTCACTGTCGCCCTGTCATCGCGACCGTACGCGTCGGCGACAGCCGAAGCGGGAGCGGAGCGACCTCCCGAAGCCGGATCTGCGCCAATTTGAGGAGGTCCCTCCGCTTCAGTGCCAGCTGCCGCTGGCCCTTTCGGTCGGGATGACAAAACGAATCCCTCAAAACACCACTCGGCGTCAACCTTTAGAAACGATTGCAAGGAGGATGGCGAACTCCAAACATCCGCTCTTTATGAATTGAACAGAACAACTCAACGGTTTAGCCGGGTCTCTCAATTCCCCAACACCGCAAACCCGTACGCTTCCAGCGACAGCAGGCCGGCAGCGTCGAACGGCTCGCCGAAGAGCGAGTGGTAGCCGGCGGCATCGACCTCATCCAGTGAAAGCGACCTGGCCTCATCCGACAGGTTAAATACCGCGACCACACGATCGTCGCCGAGGGCGCGGGAGAAGGCGTAGACGGACGAGTCGGGATGAGAAATGGTCGCGTAGTCGCCGTGCATCAGCGGGCGGTGGCGTTTGCGCAGGGCGATCAGCGCCCGGTAGAAGTGCCACAGCGAGCCCGGCTCGTTTTTCTGGGATGCGTAGGCGAGCTGCTCGATCTCCGGGGTGTTGAAGTAGGAGACATCCCACCAGGGGCCGGTGTCTTTTGCAAAGGCCGCGATGCCGGCGTCGTCCGGGTTTGGCGTCCAGGGGAAGGCGTCGCGGACGGGGATGTGGTTGCCGTCGTGCCCCCATTCGCCGACGAGGCCGGGGAGGCCCAGTTCCTGGCCGTAGTAGATCGACGGGATGCCGGGAAGCAGCATGGTCAGCGCGCCGCCGGCGCGAATCCGGCCTCGATCCCCCTCCATCGCGCTGGCCCAGCGCTCCATGTCGTGGTTTTCGATGAAGTTGATGAAGTACCGGTCCGGCGGGATTCGGCGCATCGTCTCTTCGACGGCGGCCTTGATCTTTGTGGCGTTGAGTGCGTCGCGGTCCGCCGGATCGATCCGGCCACCCATGTAGAGGGTCGGGGCGCCGGAGATCGCGAAGCGGATCGGAAAGCCGAACGCGGCGTTCGCGCCCGTCTTCGCCATCATGTCTTCGCCGAATTCCAGCCAATTGGACTGCTCGCCCACGATGAACAGGTTCGGGTTGATGCTGTAGACGCGATCCAGGATGGGCTTCCAGAACGCGGCGTACAGGTCGGTGAAGACGCCCTTGTGATCGAGGTCGTCCATGATGTGATCGAGCCGGAAGCCGTCGACGCCGTCGTCAAATTGCCCGTCGCCGTTCGGGTCGACCCAGTGCGCGAAGAAGTTCTGCTCCCAGGCGCGAACCATCGGGTTGTTGAGGTTCAGGAAGACGATGTTGAAGCGGACGTCGGGCCACGCGTTGAGGGTCATGAGCGAATCCCCGGGGCCGGCGAACATCTGCGCGGGGTGCGCATTCGCGTCGTCGAAATAGTAGATATAGTCGTCGTAGGGGGAGGTCGGATTCCTGTACGAGTCGTCGAACCAGCGATGTCCGTTGGCCGCGTACTGCGTCTCCATATCCATGATGAACTTCAGGCCGTTTTCGTGCACGGCACGGACGAAATCCAGGTAGTCGTCCATCGTCCCGAATTCGGGGTCGATGGCCTCGTAGTCGGTCGGGAAATAGTTGTGGTAGACGTTCGATTGATACAGCGGCATGAACAGGATGGCCGTGACGCCGAGCTCCTTGAGGTAGGGGAGTTTGACCTTGATGCCGTTCAGATCGCCATGCCGGTCGCCGTTCGAGTCATAAAAACTCCGCTGGCTGACGTGGTAGATGATCTCGTCCTGCCAGCCGGGTTCGTCGGCGTGGAGGTTGGAGCCGGCGGGCTCGCAGCCGGCGAGGAGGAGGGCGACGGCAAGCAGGGTAACGTAGCGCAAGATCGGAGCGGATCGGTTGAACGGAACACAGGGTATCAACGCGGCATGGCGACGAAAGAGCCGCATCACCCGCCGAGCCAGGTCGCGAACAGGTTGCGGAGCGCCTCGAGGCCGATGCCCGAGACGCCGGTGCGGGCCCGGAGCGTGCACCAGAAATCCAGCACGAACATCTGCACGGCATGGATGGGGACCGCGATCCAGAACGAGCGGCAGCGCCAGACGAGCGCGCCGAGGGCGATGCCGCCCAGGATGGAGAGGTAGGCTTCCGCGGTGGGTTTGGTCACGTGCAGCGCGGCGAACGGGATGGTCTGGACGAGGATCGCGTAGAGACCGAGCGTGTGCCGGGTGCCGAAGAGGATAAATCCGCGCCACAGATACTCCCAGCCGAACCAGTAAAAGAGAAAGAGGATCTCGTAGATAAAAAACTCGACCCAGTTGAAGGCCGCCGGCTGGTAGTGGGGATAACTGCGGATGAAGGCCGGATCGTTCGAGAGGATCCAGGTGCCGATCACGACGAAGGGCAGGTAGAGCAGGGCGAGGGTGGACGCCAGCCTCCAGTCGCCGAGGCCGAGGCCCATGTCGGTGGCGGACTGCCGGAAGAGAACGCGGAGAAACACGACGGGCAGGACAAAGCCGGTGATGCCCTGCATGCTGAACCACCAGCCCCAGCCAGCGAGTTGATGCCAGGTTTCGGGGAAAAAGTGCGGGGCGATGTCCTGCCGGAAAAGGGTCCGGCTTCCAAAGACGAACTGCGTCACCATCAGGACCGCCGCCGCCGTGAGCACGAAAAGCGTCTGCCGATCCAGTCCACGGACGGTGCTCACCAGCAGTCTGCCTTCGTTTCGTAACCGATCGAGCATGTTTTTGGGCTATGGGGCTGCAAGAAACAGCCGAAATATAGGGACATGGCCTATGTGCCAAAAACCCAGAGGGATACATCCAAAAAATTGAAACCGCGCGTAGCATAGCACAGTACCTTTTTGCGTAGATTTTTTACATTACGGTCCAGATACCGACACCCTCAAGCCCGGCACACGCCCATCGAACGGACGCGCCATATCTCCCGAACGGAAGGCTTCCAGTTTGGAAGCCTGATCGTGGTCATTGCCGTGGTGGTGATCTGGGTGAGTCTGCTGGGGCCGACCGGGCCGGCGGCTGACGCTCCCGCCGCCAGCCGGCAGGAGCAGGCCGAGGCGGATCCCTTCCAACTGGCGCTCGACAGCCTGTTCGCCGATTACGACCCCGAAGTGCTCGCCATGCTGAGCCCGGACTCGACCGGCGCGTCGGCCTGGGTCGATTCCATGATGGCCACGCTGACGCTCAACCAGAAGATCGGCCAGCTCTTCGTCGTCAACCTGCCGTCGCCCGGCTCGCGCAACGACCGCGCGCTGGAAGCGGTGGAAGATTACGCGGTCGGTGGATTCCTCGTCTCCCGCACGATGGAGCCCCGCGAGCTTTTCGAGGAGACGGGCCGCCTCCAGCGCGCTTCGGGGGTACCGCTCTTTTTCGCCGCCGATTACGAGCGCGGCGTGGGGCAGCATAACAACAACCTCACCGAATGGCCCTCGAACATGGGCCTCGGCGCCACGCGCGACCTCGTGTTCGCCGCCGCCGCCGGCCGACTGACGGCCATAGAAAGCCGGGCCGTAGGCGTCAATATGATCCTCGCGCCGGTGGTGGACGTCAACAACAATCCGCTCAATCCCATCATCAACATCCGGTCCTACGGCGAGGACCCGACGCTGGTGGGGGAGATGGCCACCTCGTTCGTCCGCGAGGCGCAGGCGCATGGCGTCCTGACCACCCTGAAGCATTTTCCGGGCCACGGCAATACGTCCATCGACACGCACAGTCGGATGGGCACGATCCCCGGCGACCGGCACGCGCTTGAAGCCGTCGAGCTCTTTCCCTACCGCTACGTGCTGAGCAAGCACGTCCAGCCGACGGCCGTCATGAGCGCGCATCTGTGGATTCCGGCCCTCGACGCCGAGCCGATCCCGGCCACGTTCAGCCGCAACGCGCTGCACAACCTGCTGCGGGATACGATGCAGTTTCACGGTCTGGTGATCACGGACGACGTGGCCATGGGGGCGCTGCAGAACGAATACACGCTGGCGGAACGCATCACGGCGCCGCTGCGCGCCGGCGCCGACATGGTGCTGACGCCGACCGGACTCGACGAGTCCGTCCGCAGCGTCCGCGAGGCCGTCCGCAAAGGCGAGCTGACCGAGGCGCAGATCGACGACTCGGTGCGGCGCATCCTGGCCGCGAAGGCCCGGGCCGGCCTGCACATCCGGCCGAGCCCCAACCGCGCGCTGTTTGAATACATCGTGGCGCTGCCGCGCGGGGAGCCGCTGGCGCAGCGCGCCGCCGACCACGCGGTCACGCTGCTCAAAAACGACGGCGTCCTGCCGTTCAAGGCCTCGAAACGCGTCCTCCTCGTGCAGCTGACCAATCGGGACAACTCGCCGAGCATCGGCGCGGCGATGGATCTGCTCGCCGACGAGCTGGGCACGCAGGTCGATGTCGTCGAACATCGGTACGGGCGCACCGTGTCCGGTTCGGACCGCCGCCGGCTCGAGTCGGACGCCGAATCGGCCGATGCGATCGTCTTCGCGCTGTACCTGCGGCTGGTCGCCGGCCGCGGCGACCCGGGGCTGTTTCCCGAACAGCAGGAACTCGTCAAAAGCCTGATGGAAAAACCGGGTCCGACGGCCATCGTGACGCTGGGCAATCCCTATGCGGTAACGCCGTTCGAAGAGGCGGACGCGCTGCTGATCGCCTACGAGCAGACCCTCGCCAGCGTCCGCAGCATCTCCCGCATCATGGGCGGCCGCCAGTCCGCCAACGGCCGGCTGCCGATCACGGTCGGCGCCTTCGCCTACGGCAGCGGCATCGACGTCTTTTCCCCGCCGGCGAGCGGCATCCGGCCCAACCAGGCGGGCGACTAATTGCCGTTCGCGCGTTGAACCCGTATTCGATCGTTCAACGCCACCACGCATGAAGCTCTTCTTCCAGCACTACGGCGAAGGTTTTCCGTTATTGATTCTGCACGGACTCCTCGGGGCCAGCGGCAACTGGCACTCCATGAGCCGAAACGTCTTCGGGCCGGCCTACTCGACCTACGCCATCGACCAGCGCAACCACGGGCGATCGCCCCATGTCGACGCGATGTCGTACCCGCTCATGGCGGAGGACATCGCGCGGTTCATGGACGACCAGGAGCTGGAACGCGCCCACCTGCTCGGGCACTCGATGGGCGGCAAGGTGGCGATGACCTTCGCGTTGACGTACCCCGACCGGGTCGAGCGGCTCGTCGTGGCCGACATCGCGCCGCGTGCCTATCCGCCGCATCATACCACGATCTTCGACGCCCTGAGCCGGCTCGATGTGAACGCGCTGGGCAGCAGGGCCGCCATCGACGAGGCGCTTGCCGCCGACATCCCGTCCTGGCCCGTCCGGCAGTTTCTGCTGAAGAACCTGGCCGCCGAAAGCGGGGGCGGTTTTACGTGGAAAATGAACCTGGATGCGCTCATTCGAAATTACGATGCGCTGAGCGCCGCCGTCCCCGAAAGCGGGATCTTTACAGGCAGTGCGCTATTCATACGCGGCGGAGCATCCGACTATGTGCGCGATGCGGATGAACAGGACATCTACCGTCTGTTCCCCTCGGCGGAGCTGCTCACCGTGCCCGGCGCCGGCCACTGGGTGCATGCCGAAGCGCCGGAAGCATTCGGCGAGGCTGTGATGGCATTTCTGGCGCGCTGACGCCGCCGCGCGCCCCTTATCGTTACCCAAACCGATCCCGCGAAACGCGCCATGAGCGATACGTTTCATCGATTGCACCACCTGCTGACCTCGCGAATCCTTGTGCTCGACGGTGCGATGGGCACCATGATCCAGTCGTACAAGCCGGCCGAGGAGGATTATCGCGGCGACCGTTTCGCCTCCCATCCCACACCGCTCAAAGGGAACAACGACCTCCTCGTTCTCACGCGACCGGACATGATCCGGAGCATCCATACGCAGTTTCTGGACGCCGGCGCCGATCTCATCGAGACGAATACCTTCAACGCGCTGTCCGTCGTCCAGGCCGACTACCGGATGGAGGATCTGGCGTACGAGATCAACGTCGCCGCCGCCCGCATCGCCCGGGAAGCGGCCGACGCCGCGACCGCGCGCACGCCCGAAAAGCCGCGTTTCGTGGCCGGCGCCATCGGGCCGGCTAACAAGTCGCTCTCGCTTTCCCCCGACGTCAACGATCCCGGCTTCCGCGCCATTTCGTTCGACGACCTGGCGGCAGCCTACCAGGAGCAGGTCGCCGGCCTGGTCGATGGCGGGGTCGACGTCCTGCTCGTCGAAACCGTGTTCGACACGCTCAACGCCAAGGCCGCGCTCGTCGCGATCCAGCGGCATGCGCGCGAGAGCGGCGTGGCGCTGCCGGTGATGATATCGGGCACGATCGTCGACCAGAGCGGCCGCACGCTCTCCGGCCAGACGCCCGAGGCGTTCTGGCTCTCCATCGCCCATACGCCCCGGCTGCTCAGCGTGGGGCTGAACTGCGCGCTCGGGTCGGCGCAGATGCGTCCGTTTATCGAGGCGCTGGCGCGTGTGGCGACGGTGCCGACGAGTCTGTACCCCAACGCCGGCCTGCCGAACGCGTTCGGGGGCTACGACGAGACGGCCGACTTTATGGCCGCGCAGGCGGAAGCCTATGCGCGCGAAGGCTTTGTCAACATCGTCGGCGGATGCTGCGGCACGACGCCGGCGCACATCCGCCGTCTGGCCGAAACCGTGGCCGACATCGCCCCGCGGACCGTGCCGGCCGTCCCGCCGCGGCTCCGGCTCAGCGGCCTCGAACCGCTGGAATTCCGGCCCGAAACCAACTTCGTCAACATCGGGGAGCGGACGAACGTCACGGGCTCCCGCCGGTTCGCCCGCCTGATCAAGGACGGACTGTTCGACGAGGCGCTCGCCGTGGCGCGGCAGCAGGTCGAGAACGGCGCGCAGATGATCGACATCAACATGGACGAGGCCATGCTCGACAGCGAGGCCTCGATGGTCCATTTTCTCCACCTGATCGCGACGGAGCCGGACATCGCGCGGGTGCCCATCGTCCTCGATTCGTCGAAGTGGAGCGTGATCGAAGCCGGCCTCAAGTGCATCCAGGGCAAGGGCGTCATCAACTCGATCAGTCTGAAAGAGGGCGAAAAGACGTTTCTCGAACACGCCCGCGCGGCGCGGATGTATGGCGCGGCGGTGATCGTGATGGCGTTCGACGAGGCCGGCCAGGCCGACACGCTCGAACGGCGCATCGCGATCTGCCAGCGCGCGTACCGGCTGCTCACGGAGGACGTCGGGATGCCGCCCGAAGACATCATCTTCGACCCGAACATCTTTGCCGTCGCCACGGGCATTGAAGCGCACAACCGGTACGCCATCGATTTTATCGAGTGCGTGCGCTGGATCAAGCGTCATCTCCCGTACACGCACGTCTCGGGCGGCGTGAGCAACATCTCGTTTTCGTTTCGGGGGCAGGATGAGGTGCGCGAGGCGATGCACGCCGCATTCCTCTATCACGCCATCCAGGCCGGCATGGACATGGGCATCGTGAACGCCGGCCAGCTCGCCATCTACGAAGAGATCGATCCCGAACTGCGCGAGCGCGTCGAAGACGTGCTGTTCGATCGCCGGCCCGACGCCACGGAGCGGCTCGTCACGTTCGCCGGCACCCTGGGCGATCGCCCCGAGGAGACCGCGCAGGAAGCCGCGTGGCGGCAAGGGCCCGTCGACGAGCGCCTCAAACATGCACTGGTGAAGGGCATCGTCGATTTCGTCGAGGCCGACACGGAAGAGGCGCGCCGGCATTACCCCTCGCCGCTCGACATCATCGAGGGGCCGCTGATGGCCGGGATGAACGTGGTGGGCGACCTTTTCGGGGCCGGCAAGATGTTTTTGCCCCAGGTCGTCAAAAGCGCGCGGGTGATGAAGAAGGCCGTCGCTTACCTGGTCCCGTTTATCGAGGCGGCGAACGCCGGCCGGCCCGCCGAGCGCAAGAAAAAAGTGCTCATGGCCACCGTCAAGGGGGACGTGCACGACATCGGCAAGAACATCGTCGGCGTGGTCCTCGCGTGCAACAATTACGATGTGGTGGACCTCGGCGTGATGGTGCCGGCGGACATCATCCTCGACCGCGCCGTGGCCGAGAACGCCGATGTGATCGGCCTCAGCGGGCTCATCACGCCGTCGCTGGATGAGATGACGCATGTCGCCGGCGAGATGGAGCGCCGCGGGATGACGCAGCCCCTGTTGATCGGCGGAGCGACGACGTCGCGCGTCCACACCGCCGTGAAGATCGCGCCCCGGTACGGGGGGGCCGTCGTGCACGTGCTCGACGCCTCGCGGAGCGTCGGCGTGGTCTCGCAGCTCCTGTCCGACGACATGCGCGGCGCGTTCGTCGCCGGCATCGAGGACGAATACGAGGCCGTGCGCGAGGCGCACCAGCACCGCACGGCGACGGCCGACTACCTGTCGCTGGAAGCCGCCCGGGCCAACGCGCCGGTCATCGACTGGCCGGCCGCGCCCATCGTGCCGCCGGCGCAGCCCGGCATCCACGCGCTCCGGCATATCGATCTGGATGCCATCCGTCCGTTTATCGACTGGTCGCCGTTTTTCTCGGCCTGGGAGCTGAAGGGCAAATACCCGCAGCTGCTCGACGACCCGGAAGTGGGCCCGGAGGCCCGCCGGCTGCTGGACGACGCCGAACGGCTGCTGGATGCGCTGATCCGGGATCGAAAGGTGGCGATCCACGCCGTCTTCGGTCTGTTTCCCGCGGCGAGCACTGGCGACGACATCGAAATCTTCGGCGACGCGGCGCGCGCGACGCCGGCGGCGCGCCTGCACATGCTCCGCCAGCAGACGCGCAAAACGCCCGGCCGGCCCAACCGCGCATTGTCGGATTATATCGCCCCGGCCGACTCGGGCCGGCAGGACTACATCGGCCTGTTCGCCGTCACGGCGGGCGACGGCGTGGAGGCCCTCGCGGCGGCCTACGACGCGGCGAACGATGTCTACAACAGCATCATGGTGAAGGCCCTGGCGGACCGGCTCGCCGAGGCGGCCACGGAATGGCTCCACCGGGAAGTTCGCCTCACCTACTGGGGCTATGCGGCGGACGAGGTCCTGGCGAACGAGGAACTGATCCGGGAGGCGTACCAGGGCATCCGCCCGGCGCCCGGCTACCCGGCGTGCCCCGATCACACCGAAAAACAGACGATCTGGTCGCTGCTCGACGTGGAGCGCCACACCGGCATCGAGCTGACGGAGAGCCTGGCGATGCGGCCGGCGGCGTCGATCTGCGGGATCTACTTCGCGCATCCGGAAGCGCGCTATTTCAACGTGGGGCAGATCGCGCGGGATCAGGTCGAGGACTATGCCCGCCGCAAGGCGATGCCGCTCGCGGAGATGGAGCGCTGGCTGGCGCCGCGCCTGGGCTACGATCCGGAGGTGCCGGCGGCGATCGGGGTGTCCGGCGCCGCGGAATAGGCGGCGTTCTCCGGAGCGACCATCCTGCAACTCCGGCGCAAACGGCCGTACACGGAGGAATCATTGCGTGATCGAGCGGATTCGCGTAACCTTCAGGCGATCCGCGCCATCGAGTCCACCCACCATGCCATCATCCGCCGAAACGCCCCCCTCGCCCCACACCCTGCGCGCACTGGCGCGCGACGGCGTGATCGACGCCGAGACCCTCGAACGCGCCCTCGTGCTGATCCGGGTCCTGCCGGATCGTAGCGCGTGGCGGCGCATCATCGAGCGGACCCTGCTCGCGCTCGGCGTAGTGCTCGTCCTCGCCGGCGTCGTCGTCTTTTTTGCCTATAACTGGGACGACCTGTTGCCGCGCTACAAGTTCGCGCTGGTGGTTGCGGGCCTGTTGGGCAGCGTGTGGACCGCCTGGATCTGCTGGGGGAAACCCGTCGGTCACGCGGCCTCGATCGCGGCGAGTGTGCTGGTCGGCGTCTGGCTGGGAGTGTACGGCCAGGTCTATCCCACCGGCTCGCCCTGGTATCTGCTGTTCGGGCTGTGGCTCGTCCTGATCCTGGGATGGACGGTGGCGAGCCGGTTTGCCGGCAACTGGATCCTCGCGATCGCCCTCGCAAATGCGACGTGGGTGAGTTACAGCACGGAGGGGATGGTGGCCTTCAACAAGGCGTTGCCGTTCGTCGGCGTTGTCCTGATCACCGGCGCGGCGCTGGTCGTGTGGGAGGCAGGCATCCAGCGGGGCGCTTCGTGGCTGGCCCCGCGCTGGGCGCCCCGCGTGCTGGGCGCGGCGCTGCTGTTCGCGACCGTATCACCGTCGCTCGACGCCATATTCGATGTCTTCAGCCATGGGGCGCTCCAGGTGGTGGCCGTCGTGCTGCTGGCGGTGGTCTGCGCCGGCATGACCTGGTATTACCGGCGCGTGCGCCCCGATCCGATGATGATTGCCGCGGTATTTATGGCGCTCATCGCGGTAGGCGCTTCGGCGATCGTTCGCGCGTTCGATGCGTCGTTCTGGGGCTTCCTGGTCGCCGCGATCGCGGTGCTGGGCGGTTCCACGCTCGCTGCCGGATGGTTGCGCAAACAGACGATCGGGAAGGAGGCGAACGGGGCATGAGCGAGCGGCAACCTCTCGATTCCAGGTCGACCTGGGGCGATCTGACGGTCGCCCTGGCGGCGGAAGGCTATATCGACGCGGCAGGCATCGAACGGGTGGGCGCGGCGCTGTCCGAGCGGACGGAGGAGGCGCCGGCGCCGTGGTATGTAGTCGCGCTGGTGTCGGCGAGCGCGTGGATCGCGAGCCTGCTGATCCTGTTTTTTTTGATCGCGGTGGACTGGGTCGACGAAGGCCCCGAGTTTCTGGTCGCCGGCCTCGTCCTGATGGCGGTGGCGGTGCTGCTGGGCCATGTGGGCCGGCCCATGTTCCTGCAACAGCTCGGGGTCGCGCTGGGGCTGGCCGGCCAGGCCTGCGCGGCGGTCGGCGTCTATCAGATCTGGGAGAATCCGGAATGGACGTGGGCGTCGCTGGCCGGCGTGGCGGCGCTGCTTTTTTTCATCCATCCCAGCCCCATCCACCGGCTGCTGAGCGTGCTGGTCGCGGTGTTTGGTCTCGCCGCCCTGATCGCGGCATCGGAGCAGCACGCGCTTCTGCATGTCCTGGTGCTCGGGATGGCGCTGGGCGCCGTGTACCTCTGGGAGCACGAATCGCCCCTCGCCGCGCGGGGCGTCGCCCGGCTCGCCCAGCCTCTCGCGCTGGGGCTCACGCTCGGGCTGCCGGCCCTGCTGTTCGTCGCGCAGATCGAGCCCATCTACACGGTGCAGCGCATCTGGGTCTCGTCGGCCGGCCTCGCGATCGGCCTGCTCTACGTGGTGCGGCGCGTGGCTCCGCGGCCGGCGCTGGGCTTCGCCGTGCTGTTTGCCTTTTTTGCGTTCGATCACCCCGGTCTCATCGCCTCGCTGCTGCTGACGATGCTCGCCTACGGCCGCGGCAAACGGGCGCTGGCGGCGTTTCTGCTCGCGGCGTTTGTGGCCCAGGTGGGGTATATCGTCTACGAGATCGATATGAACCTGCTCGACCGCTCCCTGCTGCTCATGGGCAGCGGTCTGGTGCTCCTGGCCATGCGCGGCGTGCTGCGGCTCTACCGGGCGCCCGAAACCGATGAGGAGGCGACGCCATGAGACGAAGATCGCCGGCGCGCTGGCAAACATGGACCTTTTTCACGGCGACGATGCTGGCGCTGGCCGTTCCGTCCCTGCTCATCGTGCAGGGAGAGCGCATGCTGCGCTACGGCGAGCCGATGCTGCTGCCGCTCGATGTCAGCGGAGACAAGATGATCATCCAGGGCCGGTACGTCCGGCTCAGCTACCCGTTGCTTACGGGCTTCGCGGCCGGGGAGCCGGCGCCGCCGCGCTCCGGGCTGCTCGCGGTGAAACTCGACAGCAACCGAGTGGGTACGGAGGTTCGCTACTTCGGCGAAGGCGATGAACTTTCGCCGCAAGAGCGTATCTTGCGGTATCGTACCTGCGTGGATCACCTCTGCGTCGGGGCCGAAGCCTTTTTTATCGAACAGGACCAGGCCGACTATTACCGGCAGGCCCGGTATGCCGAACTCCGCGTCGGATCCCGGGGGCAGGTGCTGCTTGCCGGCGTACGCGACAGCGCGCGAAATCCGCTGCCGGGTCCGCCCTGAGCCTGTTCTTCAGCCATTACGTTTCATCACTGCCATGCATTCATTATTCCAGGTCGAATCCCCGCGTCACGCTATTGTCGATGCCCTGCGTCAGGAACGCGCTTCGGCGTTTGTTCAGGCGGCCGGCATCGTCGGTTTTGCGCTGCTGACCGCGCTGGGCGCACAGGCGCGTATCTACATCTGGGAAGTGCCGTTCACCCTGCAGTCGCTCGCCATCTACGGCAGCGGACTCTATCTCGGATGGCGCGGGGGGCTGCTGTCGCAGCTGCTTTATCTCGCGATCGGCATGGTGTTTCCGGTGTTCGCCGGCGAAGGATATGGCTTTGCCTACCTCGCAAGCGCGGCGTCGGCCGGCTACCTGATCGGCGCGCCGCTGGCCGCCGCCGTCGTGGGGCGCGCCTCGCGGCACTGGAACACGCTGTCCGGCAGCACGATCGCGATGCTGCTCGGGTCGCTCACCCTGTTCGCCTTCGGCGTGACGTGGCTCCATTACGCGGCGAACCACGCGACGTGGAGCGAGTCGATCGTGAAGGGATGGCTTTCGTTCCTGCCGGTCGACCTCGCCAAGATCCTCTTCGTCAGTCTCGTCTACACCGGCACCCGCCGCTTCTGGCCCGAGCGCCCTGTGCGCTGAGCACCCTGGCGGGGGAGGAACCATCCCCGCCGTCACGACGATAGAACCTAGCACGAAAGGGCATTCCATGGGATGCCCTTTCGCTTTGTAAATGGCTCTATGTTACACGAAATGGGTTTCAGGTTGGATAGAAAGGATTTCGATCGTAGCCGTCACCTCCCGATTGCGTCGGAGGCAAGCCGTCGTGATCGGGTCTTTGGTATTGTATTAGGTGTGACGAGGCGAATACGTCATCCTCGCGAAAGCGGGGATCCATGCAAGACTGTTTGGTTGCTTGGATCCCCAATCGAGTTGGGGATGACGAGGGGAGGCGTAGTACCCGCATTTGATTCGAGGATGACCGCACTCCGTCGCTACTGGGCTCTCCGTCCGGCCCTCATGGCCATATTACTTCATCTGCTCGTCGCCGGGCTGTCCACCCTGTCCGTGCACGCCCAGTCCCGCGGCGGCACGATCCTCGACGACCCGCGCGTTCGCGAACTGGGCAAGATCGGCCTGGAGCATCTGTACAACATGGAAAAGGAGGAGGCGAACGCGGCCTTCCTCCAGATCGAGGCGCTGTATCCCGATCATCCCGTCGGCCCCTTCCTCAAAGGGCTGAACATCTGGTGGGACATCATGATCGATCTCACCTCGACGGAATACGACGATGCGTTTTTCCATGAAATGGACGTGGTCATCGACCGATCGAACCGGATGCTCAAGCGAGACCGGGACGACTTCGACGCCATCTTCTTCAAAGGCGCCGCGCACGGCTTCAGCGGCCGGCTCAAGTCGAACCGCGGTCAGTGGATGAAGGCCGCGCTCGACGGTAAAAACGCGCTCGACTACGTGATGAAGATCGCCGAGAAGGACCCATCGAACGCCGACTACGTGTTCGGCAAAGGGATCTACGACTATTTTTCGGTGGTCATCCCGCGGCAGTACCCGATGGTGCGGCCGTTCACCCTGTTCATGCCAAAGGGCGACATCGACCGGGGGCTCGCCGAACTGCGGCGCACGATGGACGAGGGGTATTTTATCCGCACCGAGGCGGCGTATTTCCTTCTGCAGATCTATTACGGTTACGAGGAGGACTACAAGCACAGTCTGGAATACATCCAGTGGCTGCGGAAGGAGCATCCCAGGAACTCCTTTTTCCACGCGTTCGAGGGCCGCGTGTACGTTCGCTGGGGGCGGTGGCGCCAGGCGGCGGAGATCATGGAGGACGTGGTGCGGCGCTACGACGCCGGCGAGCCGGGGTACAGCGACGCCATCGCCGAGCAGGCCTTTTATTACCTCGGCCGCAGCCAGATGGCCTATCGCGAATACGACGCCGCCCTCGCATCCTTCGAGCGGCTCGAACGGATACTCGACCGCGATGGCGTGCCGTCGGGCTTCAAGGTGCTCGGCTACCTGCGGCTCGGGATGATAAACGACGCCCTCAAGAACCGGAGCCGCGCTGAGGCATACTACCGTCAGGTCCTCAAGCTCGATGACTGGGCCGGCGCGCACGACCGCGCTGAGGAATACCTTAAAAAGCCGTATCAGGGCTGAAGGATTAGCGAATAGCGATTAAAGAGTAGCGATTGGTGAGGGATGCTTGCCAGCCTCCAATCGCCAATCGTTATTCGCTAATCCCTAATCGCTAATCGTTTTCGCTAATCGCATGTACATCCGCTACACCGCCTGGGACGACGAACGACACGGCGAGCAGCTGCCGGCGTTTGATCGGCTGATGGATATCTTCCAGCAGCTCCTGCAGCATACCGCCGGCGATGCCCGCGAGGCGCTGAACTGGCTGACTCAGCTCGACCGGAAGTACGGGCTGACGGACGAGTCGATGGGCATCGGCGATTTTATCGAAGAGATGAAGCGACGCGGCTTTCTGGAAGAGGGCGAACAGGGCGTGCCGCGCATCACGGCGCGCATGGAGCGCTCGATCCGCTCCCGCTCGCTCGAAGAGGTGTTCCGCCAGCTGCGCAAGGGCGGACGCGGAGACCACAAGACGCCGCACGTGGGCCGGGGCGACGAACGGATGCCCGAAACCCGCAACTGGCAGTTCGGCGACGACGTCAGCCTGATCGACGTGAGCGGGACGCTCGCCAACACCTTCAAGCGCTGCGGCGCCGGCGACTGGAATCTGTCCGAAGACGATTTCCAGGTCTACGAAACCGACTTCCAGACCAGCATGGCGACGGTCCTGATGATCGACCTGTCGCACTCGATGGTGCTCTACGGCGAGGACCGCATCACGCCGGCGCGCAAGACCGCCATGGCGCTGTCCGAACTCATCCTCACCCGCTACCCCAAGGACACGCTGGATATCGTGGCGTTCGGCAACGAGGCGTGGGAGGTGTCGATCAAGGATCTGCCGTATCTCAACGTGGGTCCGTATTACACGAACACCCGGTCCGGCCTGCAGCGGGCGCGCGACATCCTGCGCCGGCGGAAGAACCGCAACAAGCAGATCTTCATGATCACCGACGGCAAGCCGAGCTGTCACATCGAATACGGCCGGATGTACCGGAACGCGTTCGGGCTGGACCGGCGGATCGTCAACAAGGTGCTCGACGAGGCAGTCGTGTGCCGGCGGGAGGGGATCGCCATCACCACGTTCATGATCGCGAGGGATCCGTACCTCCAGAATTTTGTGCGCGAGTTAACAGAAGCGAATCAGGGCCGGGCGTATTATGCGAGCCTGGATAACCTCGGGGAATTTCTCTTCGAGGATTTTATCCGCAACAGGCGTAAACGCATGCGGTGACGGATGTCCGGCATTCAACCCAACAAACGGCTCGGCCAGCACTTTCTTCACGACCGTAACCTCCAGCTCAAGATCGTCCATGCCCTGCGCGCCGACGCCGGCGCGCGCGTGGTGGAGATCGGACCCGGCACCGGTGCGCTCACGACGCACCTCGCCGAGCGCTTCGAGCGGTTCCTCGCCATCGAGGTGGATGAACGCGCGGTGGCCTATCTGGACGAGACCCTCCCCGGCGTCGATGTGCGGCATGTCGATGTGCTGAAGGTCGACTGGCCGGCGGTGGCGGCGGAAGGAGCGGGGCCGCTCCATGTGATCGGCAACCTGCCGTACAACATCACCAGTCCCATCGTTTTCGACCTGCTGGACCACGATGCGCTGTTCGCGGAGGCCGTGCTGATGATGCAGCGCGAAGTCGCCGAACGGCTCGTGGCCGGCCCGGGGAGCAAGACGTACGGGATCCTCAGCGTGCTCGTCCAGCTCCAGGCCGACGCCGAACTCCTGTTTAATGTGTCGAGGAACGTCTTCTTCCCGAAACCTGATGTGGAGAGTTCGGTTGTTCGATTGACCTTCCGGCGCCACGAGGCGCTCGCCGCCGGCGACGAGGTGTCGTTTTTGCGCACCGTCGTGCGGACGGCCTTCAACCAGCGGCGGAAGACCCTGCGCAACAGCCTGCGCGCCCTGACATCGGCCCGCGGCGTTGAACTGCCCGAATCGGTCGCCGGCCTCCGGCCCGAAACCCTGTCGCCGGCCGACTTCGTCGCGCTGGCGCGTCATCTAGCTCCTGTCATCCATGAATGAGGACCGAAAACATGGCGAATCCCGTGATGGACGACAATCGAGACCGAAAGGGTAGCTCGCTGGAAGTCGACGACGAACTCGTCGACGACATCTCCGCGCTGCTGCGGGCGGACGACCGTGGCATGCTGAATAACCTGATCGCGGACCTCCACCCCGCCGATCTGGCCAACCTCATCTCGCACCTCGCCGAGGAAGACGCCCAGCTCCTGTTCGACCACCTGCCCGTCGAAGTGGGCGGCGACGTCCTGGCCGAACTCGACAGCGACATCCGGACCGGCCTGCTCGAGGAATCGCGCCCCGGCCGCATCTCGGAGCTGCTCGATAACCTCGACACCGACGATGCGACGGACATCCTCGCCGACCTGCCCGACGAGATGGCCGAGCAGGTGCTCCACGGGCTGGAGGATGCGCACCACGTTCGTGAACTGCTGGCGTACGACGAGGAGTCCGCCGGCGGCATCATGCAGCGCGAGTACGTGCCGGCGCTGCATTCGTGGACCGTGGCGCAGGTGACCGAAGAGGTGCGCCGGCTCGCCGAACACATCGAGCCGATCTACGCGGTGTACGTCGTCGATGAGGAGGGCCACCTCGAAGGCGTCGTGTCGCTCAAGCAGCTCCTGCTCTCGCCCGCGAACGCGCGGATCGACGCGCTGATGAAGACCGACTTCGAGGCGGTGACCACCGAACTCGACCAGGAGGAAGTCGCCCGCATCATGGAACGGTACGACCTCGTGGTGCTCCCCGTCGTCGACGCCGAGGGCCGCCTGATCGGGCGCATCACGATCGACGACGTGGTCGACGTCATCCGCGAGGAGGCCGAGGAAGACATCCAGCTGATGAGCGGCGTGACGGGCGGCCTCGAACGGACCGACTCCGTTTTGCGGATTTCGCGCGGCCGGCTGCCCTGGCTGATGGCCGGCCTGCTCGGCGCCGGCTTCTCGGGGATGGTGATCGGCAGCTTCGAGCACGCGCTGGAGGCCGCCGTGGTGCTGGCCTCGTTTTTACCGATTATGATGTCGACGGCCGGCAACGTGGGGATACAAAGCTCCGCCATCATCGTGCAGGGCCTCGCCTCGGGGGACGTGTGGACGAGCGACGTCATTCGCCGGCTGGGGAAGGAGTCGACCGCGGCGCTGATCAACGGGCTTTGTCTGGCGTCCCTCGTGGCCGGCGCGATCATGATTTTACCCCACCTCGTCGATAGCTTCGCCGCCACCGTCTCCGACCCCGTCCACCTCGCCATGACGACCGGCCTGTCCCTCATCTGCATCGTCATGTTCGCGACGATGATCGGCACCTTCGTCCCCCTCCTCCTCGATAAATTCGGCATCGACCCCGCGCTGGCGGCGGGGCCGTTTATCACGACGCTGAACGATATCCTGGGGCTCACCGTCTACTTCCTGATCGCGACGCTTATTTATCTGTAAGTGGTCTTAAGCACTCATGCGCGCCTGTCATACTGAACGCCTTGAAGAAACGAGCGAAGTGACTAATGGAAGGTAATCTGACTGAAAGGCGACCCATGCCGTTGTCGCCGGGCGTAGCGCCTTGGATTGATGCTTCGCCGGGCTCGGTATGAAGATGTGGTATGCTTCCATACTTTTCAACTGCGCGCCACTGAAGTATGCGAGTCCGAGGCGATAGGTGGTTTTGGATAGGAGCCTCGCGACTTCCGCCTTGCCACGCAGGGCTGGAACAAGCGATAACGCCGGCGTATCACATGTTCACACATCATGTTGGGGCCTGCACCCCGGCATGACGGGGGTGAAACCGATGGAGTAATGTGCTATGAACGTGCTGCTCTGGGTTCTGCAAGTGCTCGCCGCGCTCATTTTTGGCTCGTCGGCGGTCATGAAAATCTTCATGTTCGATACGGTCAGTCAGGACGTAGCTTCCTTCGGCGCGTTGCCCCGGGAGGTCTGGATGGGGCTGGGCATACTGGAGCTCGTTTGCGTCGTAGGTCTGATCGTCCCCAGCGCACTGCGGTGGCAGCCGCAACTTACCGTCCTGGCCGCATCACTCTTGGCCGCCGAAACGCTGGTCTTCGTGTTCGTGCACCTCAAGTACTACGAGATCTCGCCCATCGTGATGAGTGTTGCGCTTGGCCTGCTCATGGCCTTCGTGGCGTATGGCCGGCATGTCCTCCGGCCGATCCTCCCCTAGGCGCATCCTCGCGCATCGGTTTACCGCATCCCTGCGGCCTGATCCGGGAACGTGCATGCGACACAACGTCGACCGGTCTCATCCTTCGTCCAGTAGCATACACCAGTACCGCGGCACCCGCCGCCGGTTGACCCCAAGATCGCTGTGACCCACGCGACTTTTGCTGCGGATCGTCAACGTGCTGCCGGCCCCATCGGCCTACACGCCCACCAGCACATCGGCCGTAAAAAACACCGCTCGGCGCCATCCTGAAGCCCTCTCTCCGGCATTTGCGCTGACTGAAGGCCTGCTTTACCCCTGTCTTATAGATTGTTTTGAAGCCATGTCGGGGTCGGTGCGAAAGCCCTGAGAAGCAGAAACGGATCTGGCTCGGACTAATCCAGTTCTTCATATACAGCAATAACATGAAGAGAACATTCGGCAAAGCCATGCTTCTGGCATTTGTTATTAGCATTATGCTATTTCACTACGCATCAAATGCACAATCAGGCCAGATTGAGAGTGATATTGTGTTGTTACTATCATCTCCTGATGGGGTATATTATCCAGACACACCCACATCAGACGCCCTAAAAAGGATGCTGTCAGATCCAGATGGGTATGTGGATAAAATAAGTGAAAAGATTGTTTTACCGGCCAACTTAATAGAGTACCCGGAGACAATGCAGGCAGGTAGATACGAGGGGTTATTACTGTTGCTAGAGGCCATCAATACTGAGGCATCAAAAGTTATATTGCGGCGAGTATATCTTGACACTGCGACGGATCACGCTACGCTGAATCAAGCATATCGCGAATTGACTAAGGATACGCCTGTTGAATTTACCGAAGAAGTTGAAACGTTGAGAGCAGCAACTGCTGCAGCCTGGCAACTACAGGTTGCGACATTGCAGATCATGGGTAGAATTGGTGATGGCTCGGAACTGAAGAACGCACTCGATAGATATGAAAGCGAGTATTATAGTGTAAAGCCATTTATTGAGGGATATAGTCGAAATATATTGGGAGTATTTCCTCCTTCAGAAGTTAATATACCTTTAAATGGTAGCTATTTAATGATTGGATTACCACTTCAACCACCTTCTAGCAACTATAAAACCATATTTGATGAAATATTACTTGAGCAACCTCCGTTTGTATGGTCAGGTGTGGCCTATGTAAGCCAAGAGGAGTTGGAGATGGGTAAAGGCTATTGGGCCTGGTCACGGACCGCGGGCAATCAGACCGTAATAGGTACCGTAGTAGAAGTTATAACATTAGATCTTGGTGAAGGATGGAATCTGGTGGCTGGGCCGAGCTGTGAATTCGACATCTCATCAATTGACGACCCAGGGGGAATCATCGAGGGAGAAGGCAATGAATTGATATTCGGTTGGGATGGACAATACGTTAATCCTACTTCGTTCGAGCAGGGTAAAGGGTATTGGGTAAAGACCATAGCCAGCGGGCAGGTTACGCTGGATTGTTCGGCGGCTCCTGGTAAGAGACAACGCGCGTTTGCGGCATTCCGCCCTGAAGAGAATGGATTTACATCTCTTGTCCTGCGCGATAGGACCGGGAAAAGTCGGATGCTGTTTATGGGAGGAAACCTACCAACTCAGCACCGGCATTCACACGCCTTGCCGCCCATTCCTCCTGTGCCCGATAGCTTCGATGCACGATATACACTTGGCAGCGATCTAGTCGAGGGGAGTCTTGGTACTGTGGTGATACAGTCCAGCGCATATCCGGTAACGATTGAAACGGCCGGTATTGGTCAAGGCCAGGCGATGATAGTGGAAGAAATGGCAAATGGCCAAGTGGTGGCGACTCGAACCATTGGGCCGGGGACGTCTTTCGAAATAACAAATCCGGCGGTGAATGCCCTCAGGATCCGTATTCAATAAAGGTATTATGATGACGTGGTCTCCCCTTTTTATTGCAATGGTATTCACTGTGCAGGCCTATGGTCAGGAAAGCGCCAAGAAAGCAGGTGAAGCCTACCTCATTCCGTTCGCGACTGAGGGCAACCAGATGAGCTTTCCGTGGTGAACAGCGGATCTCGAACATCGGAGCGTGTTGCCGTGAGGGTAGAGCAAGCACCTTCGTGGTTGAGGCTGGATGAAAGAGAAAGTGCTATTTCATCGATAGCATCAGGAGGGGAGGGGCTTTTAGATTTTCTTTCTCGATAGATCGAAGTGCTCCTATTCGTGCTACGGAGCACCTCTCGTTTGGGGTTTTTACAGATAGCGGAGCGCGGATTGGATCCCGGGTCATCGAGTTGCAGGTCGAGGCGCCCAGGAAGATAATACTCGACCAGAATTATCCGAACCCATTTAACCCGTCCACAACGATCGGATCGGATCTGCCGCAGGATGGGGTGATCGATCTGCGAGTCTTCGATATCATTGGCCGCGAGGTAGTCATTCTCGCTGACGGGGAGCATGCGGCCGGGCATCACGAAGTGACGTGGAAGGAAATAATGTTGTCAAGTGTGCCGGCATTGGAGCGCTTCACTAATGACAGAGCATACTCGAACATCTCCCTCGGGATGACCAAGAGGCGGACGCATAATAGAATCCTCGCCGGCTTTTCAACGCGCCACGCCCTCAGGCCGATAGATATTCTGCACCGCCGATAGCGCCGGGTTGTCACGCTCCTGAGCCAGGTCGTAGCCTGTCTGCATATTGGTCCACAACTCGGGGCTGGTGTCGAAGGCGATGGAGAGCCGCCACGCCATCAGCGGGCTTACGCCGGAACGCTCGTTGACCAGTTCGGAGAGCGCTTTCCGAGTTACTCCGATTTTTTCGGCGGCCGTCGTAATGCTCAGGCCCAGAGGCTGGAGGTATTCTTCCCGCAGTATTTCACCCGGGTGGACTGGATTACGCATCCGCATGGTCGTATCGCTTGTTGTCAGTGGTAATCGATATAATCGACATCCCAGGCGTGTCCTTCATCGAAACGAAACGTCACGCGCCAGTTGCCGCTCACTTTAACTGCCCAGAAACCTTTCAGATCGCCTTTCAGCGCATGTAGTCCCCAGCCTGGGGCGTTCATGTCCTCGATACGTTGTGCAAATTCCAGCTGCGTCAGTATGCGTCGGAGTCGGGCGACGTGCTCCTGATTGACGCGGGAACGGTCGTCCTCCTCGAACAGACGTTTTAATCCCTTATGTCGGAAGGACTGTATCAAGCTGGGGAGCGTTGTGCTGGGATATACCGAATGTAACCCGTAACGTTTCGGGTGTCAATCGGCTTTTTATTTCGATTCACTTGCTTTCAATATGCTCCAGAACCGCCTGACCCGCCGCGCATTCACACCCAGGTCGCTGTGCCCTACCCGGCTGGCGCTGCGGATTGTCAGGGTGCTGCCGGCGGAGTCGGGCGCTACGGCGACATGCACGTCGTCCAGGAAAATCACGACCCGGAAGACGGCGTGGAACGCGCCCTCGTCGGTGACTTCGATCGAGCCGGGGCCCATCGCCTCCAGCGCGGCGCGGGCCCGGGCGCGGAGGGTGTCCGGCGCGACGGGGAAACTGGCGGATTCCCGGGCGCAGTTCGGCGTCTCGGGACAGGGGGGCACGGGATCGGACATCGCTTGCGCGAAGAGGAGGCTGAAAACGAAAAAGCCGGCGGCTGCGAGGCGCAGCGCCGGCCTTCCTGAAAAGGGTAACGGGATCAAGCTCACGTCCCCATCACGTTGGTGTCGTTATACTTCGACGGGCACTTCACCAGGATATGCTCGGCGGCGAAGACATCGCCCTTGATCTTGCCTTCGATCACCAGCTTTTCGGCGTCCTCGAAGTTGGCCGGCTTCGGGTTCGGGTACTCGACCTTCAGCAGGGTGCCGTTTTCATCCCGCATGTGGAACGTGAACGTGTTCGTCTGCGGGTCGTAGTTGATCGGATGGTCGTTCGCCCACGTGCCCACCACGTGCGCCGACGAACCCGAGGCCTGGGCCTCCTGGAAATCCATGTAGCCGCCCACCGAGCTGCCGAAGTTCATGAACAGCACCCCGACGAATACAATGCCGAGGGCGAGTGCGAGGATGTTTTTTATTTTCATGGTCCTGTGCAGGATCGTGATCGTGGTGTCGACGCCCGGTTCAAGGCGGTATCGTAATGAATGCCGGCTGGTCAGCTTCGTTCCTTGAGGGCCTTCTCCAGTCGGGTCAATTTGCGGTCGCTCCGGATGAGAAACAATGAGATTCCCGCCCAGATGATCAGGACGACCGCGAGTACGACGAACAGTTTGTCTTCGGCAAGCATAAAGCGCTCCGAGCCTACGGGCCCACGTTCAGGAATTTGCTGGATCGCCCAGGTGCTGTCGTACGCGGTGTGGATCGCGTCGTCCGCCTGGCCGGCTTCCTGCGGCGCTTCCTGGAATATCGGATGGATGGTCATAAAACGGTAGAGCTATGGGTGCTTCGGGCGCCGGCCATTGGCGCATCAGCCATGATCCTGCAGGTG